>NZ_JBPKJK010000053.1:0-54451 GCF_051756985.1 Saccharothrix sabaoui | reverse complement strand
GGAGCGTCGGTGAAGAGGTGTCAGCGGAAGTGCCGCGCCCTCTGCTGCTCGGCGACGGCGGGGTCGATCGGGTGGACCGGTCGGGCCGACACGGTCGGGTCGGCGGACTCGACCCGGTTGTCGTGGGGACGGGTGTCGTGCGGCCGGGTGTCGTGCGGCTGGTCGCCCGTGGGGCGGTGGGTGTCCACGCGCTGCGTGGGCAGTTCCCGCGTCTCCGGGTCGCGGATGCTCTCGTCCCGGTCGACGTGGCGCTCCTCGACGGGCTCCACCGTCTCCTCCGGCACGACGATCTTGCGCCGGGCCGGCACGAACGCGATCAGCAGGCCGGCGAGGGTGAGGCCGAGGTGCAGCCAGTTGTCGTTGGTGTTGAGCGCCAGCGGGTTGCCGAGGCCGGAGACCGGGTTGCCCGCGAAGACGCCCGCGAGCGCCAGGCCCCACAGGAGCACGGCGCCGTAGGCGAGGAAGACGATCCAGCCGTAGAGGCGGGCCAGGCCGGACCCGGTGGCCATGAGCAGGCCGAGCACGCCGAACGCCAGGTGGATCACGTTGTGCAGCGGGTTCACCGCGAAGCCGAGCACCATGGCGTGCTGGTCGCCCGCGAAGTCGCCGAAGCCGGTGCGCAGGAAGCCCACGACACCGAACGCGAGGAAGACCAGGCCGAGGAGACCAGCCAGCACCTGGGCGGGCTGGAGACCCGCGACCTTGACGCGGCCGACGGTCGAGTGGGTCATCACGCCCTCCAAACGAGGACCACGAGCCCGTCTCTCGGGCTCCGGACGCCCACCGACTACCCGACCCGACCGGGTGACAAACAGGCCGTTGTGGCGCACGGCGCGGAGGTGGGGGCGGGCACGCGGACCCGCCCCCGTTCCCGACAGGGGTCGACCACCCCGCCGCGCCGGGGTTCCACCGACCCGATCCACCCCGTGAGGATCGGGCCGCCGCGGCGCGCGGAATTCATCCGGCGATCACCGCGACAAATGGGGCAATAGGTTTCGCCAATAGATCCGGGCGTCGGCGGACCAGCGCCGAACATCGCCGTCGGATCAGACCCAAGCCCAGGTCAGGGGCGGGAGGTGCGCGTGGCCGAGCCGTTCCAGTCGGCGTTCGTGTTGCTCACGGAAGGTCCCCTCGCTTTGTGCCGGAACACCGCTGCGGTGTGCTTCCACTATCTCGTGGCGAAGTGGTTCCGGTCAAAGGAATAACGGTCGGTAAATGCGTCGGCGACCAGGTCCGCGACGGGTTCCGCGACGGGGTCCGCCGAAGATCGCTTGACCTCGACGTAACTCGAACTCCTAGCGTGGCGGCCGTCCACGACGGAGCAGCACCGGCACCCGGGGGAACGACCATGCACGCCATCCGCCAGCACGAGTTCGGACCGGCAGGGACCCTGCGCTGGGAGGAGGTGCCGGACCCGGAGCCCGCCGCCGGCCAGGTGCGGGTCGCGGTCGCCGCGGCCGGGGTGCACCTGCTGGACACGACGATCCGCTCCGGCGCGTCCGGCGGGCCGTTCCCGCTGCCGGAGCTGCCCACGACGCCGGGCCGGGAGGTCGCGGGCGTCGTCACGGCGCTCGGCGACGGCGTGGGGGGCCACTGGCTGGGCAAACGGGTCGTCGCGCACCTCGGCCGGGCGAGCGGCGGGTACGCGGAGGTGGCGGTGGCGGACGCGTCCGCGCTGCACGCGCTGCCCGACCACGTGCCCGACGAGCACGCGGTCGCCATGATCGGCACGGGCCGCACCGCGGTCGGGGTGCTGCGCATCGCCGAGCCGACGGCCGACGACGTGGTGCTGGTGACGTCGGCGGCGGGCGGGCTGGGCGCGTTGTTCGTCCAGGCGGCCAAGGCGGTCGGCGCACGGGTCGTGGGCGCGGCGAGCACCGCGAAGCTGGACTTGGTGGAGCGGCTGGGCGCGGACCTGGCCGTCGACTACACGCGGCCCGGCTGGGCGGGGGACGTCGGCGAGGTGAGCCTCGTGCTCGACGGGGTGGGCGGCGCGGCGGGGCGGGCCGCGCTGGAGCTGCTGGGCGTGGGCGGCCGGGTCGTGCTGTTCGGGTGGTCGGCGGGCGAGCCGACGCGCCTCGACACCGGCGACCTGTACCGCCTGGGCATCACGGCGACGGTGGCGGTGGGGCCGCGGATGGTGCGGGGCACGTCGCTGCGCGGGCTGGAGGAGCGGTCGCTGGCGGCGCTCGCCGAGGGCCGGCTGACGCCGCTGACGACGGTGTTCCCGCTGCGCGACGCGGCGGGGGCGCACGCCGCGCTGGAGGGTCGCGCCACCACCGGCAAGGTCGTGCTGGTGCCGTGACGCGGAAGGCCCCCGTGCCGCGGCGGCGGGACGGGGGCCTTCCGCGGTCGGGGCCTAGACCGGCACGGTGACGATCTGCTCGCCGTCGAAGTTGCGCACCTCGACGGCCACCACGTCCTCGGGGGCGATCAACGCCGAACCGTCGAGGTTCGTCCCGTCCTTCTCCCCCGCCGACGAGACCAGCCAGCTGCCGGCCTCCTGCCTGCTGCCGTCCTTGGAGACGACGAACAGCTTGCACTTCTCGTCCTGCGCGATGCCCGCGACGGACGCGTTCACCCGCACCCACCCGGCGGCCGGTTTGACCTGCACGGTCATCCGCGCCCCGGTTTCCGGGTCGGTCGCCGAGCCGAGCTTGGTGCCCGTCGGCGGCGCGGGCGGCTGGCTGGTCTGCGCCACCCCGCCCGGGTCGGGCGCGGTGCCCCGGCCGACCGCGAAACCGCCGCCGAGCACGACCGCGGCCACGGCCGCCGCCGCCAGGCCGACGCCGACCCGGCGGTTGCGCACCTGGCCGCCGCGTTCGGCCCGCACCTGCCTCAGCGTCCGCTGGAGCAGCAGGTCACCGCCCTCGGGCGGCCCGTCGAGCAGGGCCTCGGGCGGCAGGTCGCCCAGGGCGCCCTCCATCGCGCGCAACTCGTCCAGCTCGGCGCGGCACGAGGCGCAGGACGCCACGTGGTCGTCCACCGCACGCACCTCCCGCTCGTCGAGCACCCCCAGCACGTAGGCGCCGAGCAGTTGCTGATCGTGGTTCGTGGTCATCCGGCCACCCCCTTCAGCGCGACCTTGTGTCCGACGAACGTCTCCCTCAGTGCTCTCAAGGCGTAGTGCGATCTCGATTTCACCGTTCCGGGCGGTACGCCGAGCGCCTCGGCCGCCTCGGTCACGCTGCGGCCGCGGAAGTAGATCTCCATCAGCACGTCGCGGTGGTCGGACGACAGCCGGTCGAGCGCTTCGAGCACCACCATCGAGTCCACCACCGAGTCGGCGTGGTCGCGTTCGACGGGTTGCGCCGTCGGCGACTCGGCCACCTCCTGGGGTCGGGCCGCCCTCGCCCTGATCCGGTCGGTGACGATGTTGCGCGCCACGGTGAGCAGCCACCCGCGGACCGAGCCCTTGCCGTTCACCAGGGCGTCCGGGTGCCGCCACGCGCGCACGAGGGTTTCCTGGACGACGTCCTCGGCCGCCGCCCGGTCCCCCGTCAGGCGCGTCGCGTACGCGAGCAGCGCCCGGCCGTGCTCCTCGTAGAGGGACCTGATCAACGCCTCGTCGGCCGCGGCCTCCCGTTTCCGGGACCACAGAGCCGCCATCCACCCACTCCTCTCGTCGTCCCCGTCGTCACGGACACGCATCCCGGGCGGGTTCGGTTCACCGTGGCGTGGGTTTTTCTACGAGCAGGTCCCGCCGGTGTTGAGGCAGGTCACGACGCGGGCCATCAGGGCCTCCGGCATGGCGTTGACGAACATGGCGTGGTCGGTGCGCGGGTCGCGGGCCTGCTCGGGGAAGCTGTCGATCGCGAACGGGCGGCCGGCGGGCACGTCGTAGGCGACGCGGACCCGCAGCCTGGGCACCGGGAAGGTGCCCGCCCGGCACACCCCGTTCGGGGCGGCGAAGTCCAGGTGCGCCCGGTGGCTGGGGCTGTCGGTGTTGCGGCCGTCCCAGCAGCTGGGGAAGTCGAAGGTGCGCAGCACCCGGCTGCCGGGGGCGCACCGGGGGTAGCGGTCGGTGCGGCGGTCCTCGAATCCGGTGCAGCTCCACCGCGCGTTGGTGCGGCCGCTGGTGAGCGCCGCGGGGTCGCCGGTGATGGCGCGCAGGAACGGCGGCATGCCCACCACCCCGCTGACCGGGCTGCCGGTGAACGTGATGGTCACGTCCGCCGGGGGCACGACCGCGCCGGTGTTGCCGTGCGCGCCGCCGCCGGGCGCGTGGGCGTCGTGGCCGGCGGTGTCGGTGAGCCGCAGCACCGGCCAGTAGTAGGTGGACCGGTCCCCCGACGCGCACGTGGTGGCGCCCGCGGCGAGCGACTCGTCGGTGGAGTGCGCGTCGGTGGTGAGGTTGCCGACGTACTCGTGGGTGTGGTGCGCGCCGAACGGTTGGCCGGGCGCGCTGACCACGTTGTCGGCGTTGAGGTGGCGCTCCTCGTTGCGCCCGCAGTCGACGGTGAACGTGCCGGTGGAGGCGTCCTGCGTGGTCGGCACCGACTCGTGCGCGACCGGGACGTCGTCGATGGCCACGGTGCGGTCGTCCGAGCAGCCCGCCACCAGCACGAGGACCACGAGCAGTGACAGCCACCTCACGGGGACAGCATATTGGGGTTCGGCTGAGAGGTGGTGGTCCGGGCGACGAGGTGAGACGGCCGGTGGTCAGCCCGCGGTGGCGGTCACGAGGGTGCGGCCGTCGGCGGTGACCACGCTGACGGCGGCCAGCTCGCCGGGGTCGACCATGACCGCGCCGGCCAGGGACGTGTCCTCGCCCCGCGACGCCACCCAGCCGCCCGCGACGTAGCGGCGGCCGTCGGTGTCGGTGACGACCAGCGTGCACCTCTCGCCCGGGGCCGCGCCGTCCACGACGGCGCGCAGCCGCAGCCGGCCGTCGGCGGGCGTGACGGTGGCGGTCATCCGGACCCCGCCCGCCGCGGTGGCGAGCAGGACCCGTTCCCCGGGCACGCTGTGCTGCCCCAGGTAGACGCCGCCGGCGAGCACGGCGGCGGCGAGCACCGTGCTCGCCGCCGCGACGGCACCGCCGCGGCGCCGGTGGTCGCGCACCCGCTCGGTGCGGACCCGGCGCAGCGCGCGGTCCAGGATGGGATCGTGCATGGTCTCTCGTTCGGCTAGTGCTGCCCGGGACGTGCTCCGAGCGGCGACGGGTTGCGGCGGGTGCGGTGCATGGGCGGCGGGCCCTCCCTGGTGCGGCGGGACACCCTGCACACGGCCCCGCGGCCCGTCCGGTTCACCGGCCGGCGGTGTTTTTCCGCGGTCCTTCCGCGCGGTCCTTCCGCGCGCGTGCCGTCAGGGGCGGTAGAGGCCCTCGTAGCGCGGGCCGTGCGCGGTGTGCACGACCTTGCGCTTGACCTTCAGCGTGGGCGTCAGCTCGCCCTGCTCCTGGGACAGGTCGCGGTCGAGCACGGTGAAGCGCTTGACCTGGGAGACGGTCGCGAAGTGCGCGTTGGCCTCGTCCACGACGCCCTGGAGGAGGGCGCGCACCTCGGGGGTCCGCGCCAGGGTCGGCAGGTCGGTGGGCAGGCCCCGGTCGCGGGCCCACGGGACGATCTCGTCCTCGTCGAGGGTGAGCAGGGCGACGAGGTAGGGCTTGGTGTCGCCGTAGACGACGGCGTGCGAGACCCAGCGGGACTGGCGGAGCTGGTTCTCCACGTTGGCGGGCGCGATGTTCTTGCCGCCCGCGGTGATGATGATGTCCTTCTTGCGGCCGGTGATGGTCACGAAGCCGTCCTCGTCGACCTCGCCCAGGTCGCCGGTGTGCAGCCAGCCGTCGGTGAGGACCTCGGCGGTGGCGGCCGGGTTGTTCCAGTAGCCGGCGAAGACGTGCGGGCCCCGCATGAGGATCTCGCCGTCGGCGGCGACCTTGAGCTCCAGGCCGGCCACGCCGAAGGTGCCGACCGAGCCGAGGCGGTGGTGGGCGAGGGTGTTGACGGTGCCCACGCCGGTGGACTCGCTCATGCCGTAGCCCTCCAGGACGGGCACGCCGGCGGCGGTGAAGAACTCCAGCACCTCCACCGAGATGGGCGCGGCGCCGGACAGGGCCTGGCGCAGCCGCCCGCCGAACACGGCGCGGACGCGGGCGAACACCGGGTCGACCCGCTCGAACGCGGCGGCCAGGTCGGGCGGCAGCGGCTGCCCGGCGGCCTGGAGCGCGCGGACGGCGAGGCCCACCCGCACGGCCTGGCGCAGCTGGTCCTCCGGGACGCCCGCGGTGGCGACCGCGTGGATCTTCTCGAAGATCCGCGGCACGGACGGCAGGAACGTGGGCCGCACCTGCGCCAGCTCCGGCACCACCTTGGCCGGGTCGCCGCCGAAGAACGCGAGCGTGCTGCCCGTGTAGAGCGCGGACAGCGCCACGATCTGCGCGAACACGTGCGCCAGCGGCAGGAACAGGTACACCACGTCCTCGGCCAGCGTGTAGGACAGCTCCTCGGTGAGCCGGCACATCGTGAGCCAGTTGCGGTTGGTCAGCACGCAGCCCTTGGGCGGGCCGGTGGTGCCCGAGGTGTAGATGATCAGCGTCGGGTCGTCCGGCCGGAGCGCGGCGCGGCGGTCGTCCAGCTCGCCCGGCAGCGGGGACGTGCGGCCGTGCGAGCGCAGGTCGTCGAGGCCGCCGCCCTCGATCACCAGCACGTCGCGCAGGCCGGGCACGTCGTCGCGCACCGACTCGACCTTGGCCAGCTGGGCGGCGTCCTCGGCGATCAGCAGCGCCGCGCCGGAGTCGGAGACGATCCAGGCGCACTCCTCGGGCGCGCTGGACGGGTAGATCGGCACCACGACGCCGCCCGCCGCGAGCACCGCCAGCTCGACCGCCAGCCACTCGGCGCGGGTCTGCGCCAGCACGCACACCCGGTCCCCCGGCGCGACGCCCAGGTGCACGAGCCCCGACGCCAGCTCCAGCACCTCCTCGGCGACCTCGGTGAACGTGACGTCGTGCCACGCGCCGTCGCGCTGGTGGCGCCACGCCACGCGGTCGTCGTGCCGGTGGGCGGCGACGAAGGGCAGGTCGGCGACGACGCGCGCCGCGGGTGCGGTCATGGCGGTGCTCCTCACTGAGCTGTGCGGTGCTGGGCGGTGCTGTGCTGGGCGGTCTGGTGCGGGCTTCGGCGAGTGGCTTCAGGCGGGGCTGACGTGCACGGGGACGCCGTTGAGCACGGCGGTGCCGGACAGCGGGTCCAGGGCGTGGTCGTCGGTGAGCCGGTTGACGTTCACGCCGGGGTGCGCCGAGGCCGTGGCGAGGCGGGTGCCCGGCCGGTCGTGGCCCCAGCCGTGCGGCAGGCTCACCACGCCCGCGGTCAGGTCGGCGCTGACCTCCACGGTCGCCTCGACCTCGCCGACGCGCGACGCGACGCGGGCCGTGCCGCCGTCGACCAGGCCGAGCCGCCGCGCGTCGTCCGGGTTGACCAGCAGCGTGCACAGCCGGCCCTTCACCAGGGCGGGCACGTTGTGCAGCCACGAGTTGTTGGTCCGCAGGTGGCGGCGGCCGACGAGGACCAGGCCGTCGCGGGGCGCGGTGAGGGCGGCCAGGACGCGCGGCACGTCGTCCGCGATCGGCCCCGGGCACAGCTCGACCCGGCCGGAGGGCGTGCGCAGGACCTCCGGCAGGCGGGCGGTGAGGGGGCCGAGGTCGAGGCCGTGCGGGTGGTCGAGCAGGGCCTCCACCGACAGGGCGTGCGCGCCCCCGCGCAGGCGGGCGTCGAGGAGCTGCTCGTCGCGGGTCAGCTCGTCGGACGGGGACGTGCCGACGAGCGCGTGCAGGTCGGCGTCCGGGCCGAGGCCGGCGGCGATGGCGGTGAGCCGCAGCAGGATGTCGCCCTCGTCGAGCGCGCCGTCGGCGAGGGGCGCGGCGGGGCGCGAGTACTTCGCGACGTTGCGCACGGCGTGCGCGGAGAACACCAGGTCGTAGTGCGCGCGTTGGCTCGGCGGCGGTGGGGGCAGGACGACGTGCGCGTGCCGGGTCGTCTCGTTGAGGTACGGGTCGACCGACACGACGAGGTCCAGGCTCGCGAGGGCCGCGTCGAGGCGGTCGGAGTTCGGCGCGGACAGCGCGGGGTTGCCCGCCACCGTGATCAGCGCCCGCACCTGGCCCGGCCCGGGGGTCTCGATCTCGTCGGCGAGCGTGGCGACGGGGAGTTCGCCCGCCACCTCCGGCAGGTCCCGCACCCGGCTGCGCCACCGGCCGGTGGTGAACCCCCTGCCGGTGCCCGTGCCGCGGCGGGCGTGCGCGGGCAGCGGGAACATCGCGCCGCCGGGCCGGTCCAGGTTGCCGGTGAGGACGTTGAGGACGTCGACCAGCCAGCTGGCGACCGTGCCGAACTCGACGGTGGTGGTGCCGATCCGGCCGTGCACGGCGGCCCTCGGCGCGGCGGCGAGCCGGTGCGCCAGGTCGCGGATGACGTGGGCCTCGACGCCGCACCGCGCGGCCACCGCCGCCGGCGTGAAGGGGCGGGCCAGCGCGCGGACGCCGTCCACGCCGACCACGTGCCCGGCGAGGTCGCCCAGGTCGACGAGGTCGGCCGTGAACAATTCGTTGACCAGGGCGAACAACAGGAACACGTCGGCGCCGGGGCGGATCGGCACGTGCTGGTCGGCCGCGGCGGCGGTGCGGCTGCGGCGCGGGTCGACCACCGTGAACGCCCCGCCGCGCGCCCGCAGCGCCCGCAGCCTGCCCGGCGCGTCGGGCACCGTCCACAGGCTGCCGTTGGAGGAGAACGGGTCCGTGCCGAGCAGCAGCAGGAAGTCCGTGCGGTCGATGTCCGGCACCGGGATCGTGTAGGGGCCGCCGAACAGCAGGCCGCACGCGACGTGCTTCGGCATCTGGTCGACGGTGGACGCGGTGAACACGTTGCGGGTGCCCAGTGCCTTGCGCAGGGCGGGCGCGTGCAGCGCGCCGGCGAGCGAGTGCACGGTCGGGTTGCCCAGGTAGAGGGCGACGGCGTCGCGGCCGTGCTCGGCGGTGGTCGAGGTGAGCCGGCTGTCGACGTAGGTGAACGCCTCGCGCCACGACGCCGGCCGCAGCTCGCCGCCCGTCCTGATCAGCGGGGTGCGCAGCCGGTCGGGGTCGGCGTCCAGCGCGCCCAGGGACGCGCCCTTCGGGCACAGGAAACCGCGGCTGAAGGTGTCCTGCCGGTCGCCGCGCACGGCCGTGATCCGGTCGCCGTCGAGCGTCAGCTCCAACCCGCACGTCGCCTCGCACAGCGGGCAGGTGGTGTGAGCGGTGCGCATGCCTTCTCCCCCGTCGTTCCTCGCCGGTCCGTTCCTCGCCGGCCCGTTCCCGCCGGTCCGTTGTGGCTAGTCGTTCGGGCGGTCGTTCAGGTGGCCGTTCGGGTGGCCGTTCGGGTGGCCGTCCCGGCGGCCCGCGCACGGCCGCAGCCGTCCCGCCGAGGTCAGCCCGGTCAGCTCGCTCAGCGCGGCGGCCACCATCCCCGGCCGGGCCAGGCAGTCGTCGAGCCGGAAGCCCGCGACGGCGCGCGACCCGAGCCGCACCGGGTCCACCGCGAGCGGTTCGCCGTGCCCGACCAGGCGGCCGAACGGCGCCAGCACGGCCAGCGCGTCCTCCACCGGGCCGCCGACCACGACGTCCACCGGGCCGTCGGCGAGCAGCCGCCCGGTCAGGTCCGGCCCGGCGGGGTCGACCGCGACGTCCGCGCCGAGCCGCACCGCGAGCCGCCGCTGCGCCTGGGTGGGCGCGGTGGCGACCACCCGGCCCGCGCCGAAGCTCACCGCGAGCTGCACGACCAGGACGCCGACCGGGCCGCCCGCGTCGTGCACCAGCACCGCCTCGCCGCGCCGCAGGTGGGCGCACGTGCGCAGCAGGTGCCACGCGGTGAGGCCGTGCCGGGCCAGGTCGAGCGCGGCCTCGTCACCGAGGCCGGCGGGCAGCGGGTGCGCGACGCCGCCGAGCGCCAGCGCCCGCCGACCCGCGACCTCGACGACCTCCACGTGCCCAGGCAACACGCCCCGGTTACCCGCGAGTTAGTCGTGACTCCACGACAACTAAGCCGAGAGTCCAACGCCCAGGTCCCGAGAGTCCAACGCTCAGGCCCTCTGAGTTCTGCGTTCAGGACGCGGATACCGGGCCCGCGGAGGTCCTGGACGTAGAACTCAGGGGGCCTGGAGGTTGGACTCTCGGGACCTGGAGGTTGGACTCTCGCGGGTCAGGAGGGGCGGGCGTCCAGGGCTCGGGCCAGTTCCAGGCGGGAGCTGACGTTGAGCTTCGCGTAGACGCGGGAGAGGTAGACCTCGATGGTGCGCGGGCTGTAGTGCAGGGCCGCGGCGATGTCGCGGTTGCGCATGCCCTGCTGCACGAGGCGCGCCACGTTGGCCTCGGCCTCGGTGAGGAGGCCGGGGGGCTTGGCGCGGGCGCGCGGCACCTTGGCACCGAGGTCGCGCAGGCGGGCACCGGCCTGGCGGCGCAGGCCGTGCGCGCCCAGGCGGGTGAAGACGGCGTGCGCGTCGAGGAGGTCGGGCACGGCGGGGGTCAGCGAGCCGAGGGCCAGCTGGGCGCGGGCGCGTTCGAACACCAGGCCGCCCGCCTCCGCCTCGCGCACCGCGTCCCGCAGCACGTCCGGGTCGCGCTCGACCAGCCCCGCCACCCGGCGCACGGCGGTGCGGGTCCACGGTGACACCCGGTCCGCCGACACGACCCGCAGGCGCGCCAGGACCTCGCGGGCCCCGTCGACCCGGTCGTGCGCCAGGTCCAGCTCGACCAGCCTGGCCAGCAGCACGCAGCTGTACGCGGACGCGCCGTCGGGCGCCACGGCCTCCACGAGCGTCGTGCGGGCGCCTTCCGCGTCACCGCGCGCGGCCAGGTAGCCGGACATCGCCAACGCGTGCAGCCGCGCCATGTTCGGGCTGGTCGGCGGGTCGAGCCGGGCCAGCCGGGCGGCCACGTCCAGCTCGCCGCGCCACGTGCGCACCTCCAGCTCGATGGCGCGCAGGCCGTGCAGCATCATCAGCTCCTGCCGGGCCTCCAGCTCGGCGGCGGCCCGCCCGAGGCGTTCGAGGCAGGCGTCCCACTCGCCGCCGAACCAGTCCAGCGCCACGCCCGCCATCTCCAGCTCGCCGCGGAACGCGTGCCCGCCCGCGCGCTCGCGCAGCTCCTCGGCCCGCCGCAGCCGCCACGACGCGTCGTGCACCAGCCCGGCGAGCGCCCCGGTCGACGCGCCCACCGCCAGCGCCTGCAGCTCCAGCGCCGGCTGGTCGGCGGCGCGCAGCGCGCGGTTGGCGTACTCGACGGTCTTGTCGTGCCGGAACAGCATCGACGTGATCACGACCAGCCGGTCGAACACCACGACGCCCTCGGCGGCGGAGGTGACCGGCATGGCCTCGGTGCGCTCGGCCTCGGCGAGCGCGTCGGCGTGCCGCCCGGTGAAGACCAGCAGCAACGCGCGCTGGGCGTGCAGCGCGGCGGGCGCGTCGCCGGCGGCCAGCTCGGCGTCGGCCAGCCGCAGCGCCTCGTCCAGCCTGCCGACCAGGAACAGGCTGCTGAGCACGACGACCGCGCACCGCGACCGCTCGGGGCCGGGCGGCAGGGCCTCCAGCGCGGCCAGGCCGGGTGCGACGGCGGCGGCCGGGCGGGACGCGTGGGCCAGCGCCCGGCACTGGGAGGCGAGCAGCGCGCCGCGTTCCGGCGCGGCCACCGGCAGCAGCTCCAGCGCCCGCGCGCACAGCGCCGCCGCCGTCTCCGGCGCGGTCGCGCGGTTGGCGTCGGCGGCCCGCGCCATGACCCGCACCGCGCGCAGGTCGCCGGGCGGCGCGGACTCGGCCAGGTGCCAGGCGAGTTCCAGCTCGTCGGTCGACAGGCCGCGGTCGAGGTCCTCCAGCAGCCGGGCGCTGACGAGGCTGTGCAGGTGGCGGCGCTGCGCGGGCCCGATCTCCTGGTACAGCGCCTCGCCGACCAGGGCGTGCGAGAACCGGTAGCCGCGGTCGGCGTCGCGCACGACGATGCGGGCGCGCAGCAGCTCGTCGAACGCGGCCACCACGCTGTCCTCGGGCAGCGACGCGACCCGCGCGAGCAGCCCGATCCGGTCCAGCCGCACCCGCCGGAACACCGACACGGCCCGTGCCACCGCACGCGTGTCGCGGTCCAGCGGGGCGACCCGGCGCAGCACCGCCTCGCGCCGGGTGAGCCGGATCGCGGTCGGCGACACGGTCAGCCGCGCGCGGTCACCGGTGACCTCCACCAGGTCCAGCTCGCGCAGCGACCGGGCGATCTCCTCCGCGAAGAACGGGTTGCCGTCGGCCCGCCGGCACACCTCGTGCGCCAGGCCGTCGTCCACCGGCGCGCCCAGCACCGACTCCACGATCCGCGCCACCTCGCCGCCGCCGAGCGGGGCCAGCTCCAGCCGCACCACCTCGGCGTGCCGCTCCAGCCGGTCCAGCAGCTCGTCCACGCCGCCGTTGACGTGGTGCGAGCGGGTCGCGGCCAGCAGCACCAGCGGCGCGGCGGTGACCCGGCGCAGCACGACGGCGAGCATCGCCAGCGAGTCGTCGTCGGCGCGGTCGAGGTCGTCGAGGACGAGCGCGGCGGGCCGGTCGGCGGCGAGCGCGGTGAGGGCGCGGGCGACCCGCTCGCACGCCCGGCCGAACCAGCCCGCGTCCGGCACGCCCGCCGGGACCAGCGCCTCGGCCTCCCCCGCCGTGCCGGGGCACGACCGCAGGGCGGTGGCGACCGCGGCGTACGGGATGCGCCTGCTCACGTCGTCGGACTCGGCGGCCAGCACCGCGCAGCCCCGGTCGCGCAGCCCGGCGCGCGCCTGCGCCAGCAGGCTCGACTTGCCGATCCCCGGCTCCCCCGACACGACGACGGCGACCACGCCCGCCGCGGGCACCCGGGCCACCGCGTCGGCGACGGTCGCCAGCTCGCGCTCCCTGCCGAAGAACGCGCGACCTGAGGAGGACAAGGGGCGGCCTCCCGTCGTTGGGGACGTTTCACCCTACCGACTGAGGAATCCCTACTCACGTGTCATGGCTCACGGTGGTGGCATGGACTCCCACCACCGCCGCACCGGGAGGGTCGATGACGGTCCAGGGCACCTGCCACGACGATTTCGCCGAGGTCCGCGCCGAGTTCGAGGCCAACTTCGCGCACCGGGGTGAGGAGGGCGCGGGCGTGCACGTGACGGTCGACGGGGAGACCGTCGTCGACCTGTGGGGCGGTGACGCGGGCGGGCGGCCGTGGCGCGAGGACACCATCACGCACGTGTGGTCGTGCACCAAGGGCGCGACCGCGCTGTGCGCGCACGTGCTGGCCTCGCGCGGCGAGCTGGACCTGGACGCGCCGGTGACCCGCTACTGGCCGGAGTTCGGCGGCGCGGGGTCGGGCGGCACTGTGGCGGGGGCGACGACGCTCGTGCGGGACCTGCTGTCGCACCGGGCGGGGTTGGCCGCGCTGCGCGAGCCCGCCCCGCCGGGCCTGATGTTCGACTGGGCGGCGACGGCGGGCGCGCTGGCCCGGCAGGAGCCGTTCTGGGAGCCGGGCACGCGGCACGGCTACCACGCGCTGACGTTCGGGCACCTGGTCGGCGAGGTCGTGCGGCGGGTCAGCGGGACGGGGCTGGCCGAGTTCTTCGAGAAGGAGGTGTCCGGGCCGCTGGCGCTGGACTTCTGGCTCAGGCTGCCGGAGGACCTGGAACCGCTCGTCGCGCCGACCCTGCCGCCGGTGCCGGGGTCGCCGGTCGCGAGCCTGTACCGGCGGGCGATGGCCGAGCCGGCGTCGGTGCAGGCGTTGCTGCTGACCAACGACGGCGGGTACGCGGCGGCGTCCGGCACGCGTGAGGCGCACGCCGCGGAGTACGGGTCCGTGGGCGGGATGGCCAACGCACGGGGGTTGGCGCAGATGTACCGGCCGCTGGCGCTGGGCGGCGAGTACAACGGCGTGCGGCTGGTCGACGAGGGGCAGGTCGCGGTCATGTCGGCCGTGGAGTCCGCCGGGTTCGACGAGATGCTGCTGACGCCCACCCGGTTCTCGCTGGGGTTCATGAAGTCGGTCGGCAACCGCCACCTGCCGCCGGCCGACCGGGGCGTGGTGCTGGCGGAGGACGCGTTCGGCCACTCGGGCATGGGCGGGTCGCTCGGTTTCGCGTCGCCGGCGGCGCGCATGTCGTTCGGGTACGTGATGACGCGGATGGGGCCGGGCGTCGGGGTCAACGAGCGCGGACAGTCCCTTGTGGACGCCACCTACCGCGCGCTGGGCCACCGCCAGGCCCCCAACGGCCCCTGGTACCGCTGACCCCGCCCCCGAGAGTCCAACGCTCAGACCTCGAGAGTCCAACGCCCAGGACCCGAGAGTCCAACGCTCAGGACCCCTGAGTTCTGCGTTCAGGACGCGGACGCCGGGCTCACGGGGTCCTGAGCGTAGAACTCACCGGGCCTGGACGTTGGACTCTCGCGACCTGGACGTTGGACTCTCGGGGCCTGGGGGTTGGACTCTCGGGGTGGTTAGCATGGCTCGGTGATCGAGGTCGTGCGCTGGAGGCGGGTGGCGGCGTCGCCTGAGCGGGTGTGGCAGGTGGTGTCGCGGGCGGCGGGGGCGGCGGCCTGGCTCGCGGGCTGCGAGCGCGTGGACGTCACGTCCGGCGCGGGGCGCGGCGAGCGGCGCACGCTGCACGGCCGGTGGGACGGCCGCGCGTCCGAGGTCGACCAGGAGGTCGTGGAGTTCCGGCGGCCGGCGGTCATCGCGTGGCGGCACGTCGCGGAGCGCCTCGACGGGCGGCCCGCGCCGCGCTTGGCCCTGCGCACCGAGTTCCGGGTGGAGCTGGCGCCCACCGGGGACGGCGGCACGGTGGTGCGCCTGCGGTTGCTCCAGGTGCCGGTGTCGGCGTTGCGGGGTGTGCTGCTCAGCGCGTTCGGCCGTCGCCGGGCGGCGGTGGCGATGGACGCCTCGCTCGACCGGTTGACCGACCTGGTGGGGGGCGGGGACGGGTGAGACCGGGGACGGGTGAGGCGGGAGTGGCTACTGGGTCATGCCGTACACCGACCTCAGCCACACGCAGGTGAGGGTGTCGACCAGCTCCCGGTCCTTCGCCGCCGAACGGCGGGACCGCGAGCGCGTCAGGAACGCCTGCTCGTTCATCTGCACCAGGATCGTGGCCAGCGCGCGGGCGTCCGGGCCGGGCGGCGCGGCGCCGGCGGCCCGCTCGATGTCGATCTGCCCCGCGGTGGAGTCGATGAACCGCCTCGCCACCCCGGCCCAGAACTCGCGCATCGACGGGTCCGTGTCCCGGGCGCGGACGGCGGCCCGCAGCACCGGCCCGTGCCTGCGCCACAGGGCGAGGCTCGCGCCCAGCGCCCGGCGGATCGAGTCCTCCGGCGGTTCGCTGCCGCGCCGCAGCCAGGACGACGCCGACTCGTAGACGGCGTCGAGGACCGCGCCGGACAGCGCGTGCAGCACGGCTTCGCGCGACGCGAAGTGGAAGTAGAACGTCGACCGGGAGATGCCCGCGCCCGAGGCGAGCTCGTCGACCGCGATGTCGTCCAGCGAACGCGTCTGCAACAACCGCTCGGCGGTGTCCAGGATCGCCTGGGAGGTGAGGTCGCCCTTGCTGGGCCTGCGCCGCGACCCGACCGTGCCGGCACGTGGGGACATGGCGGACATCCTGGGGCGGGCGGCCCGGCGGTCGCAAGGTCCGCGAGGGCAACGGTGCCAAGTCGAGAGCAGGTCGCCCGACCACCCGGTCATGGGCCACCCGACCACCGGGTCATCGGTCCACCGCGCCCGCGCGCGGTTCGCGGACCGCGCGCGGGCGCGGTAGAACAGGACGGGTGGACCCCCTCTGGGCATTGCGGCAGGTGGCGTTCCAGCTGGAGCGCGCGGGCGAACCCACGTACCGGGTCAGGGCGTTCCGCCGGGCCGCGGACGTCGTGGCGGGGCTCGCCGACGGCGAGCTGGAGCGGCGCGCCGGGGACGGGACGCTCACCGACCTGCCGGGCATCGGCAAGTCCACCGCCGGGGTGATCACCGACGCCCTGGCCGGGCGGGAACCGTCCTACCTGGCGCGGGTGCGGGAACCGGTCGTCGGCGGGCGGGAGCTGCGCGAGGCGCTCAAGGGCGACTGCCACACCCACTCCGACTGGTCGGACGGCGGCAGCCCGGTCCGGGAGATGGCGGAGGCGGCCCGCGACCTCGGCCACGAGTGGGTGGCGCTCACCGACCACTCGCCGCGCCTCACCGTCGCGAACGGGTTGTCGGTCGACCGGTTGCGCCGGCAGCTGGACGTGGTGGCGGCGCTGAACGAGGAGCTGGCCCCGTTCCGGGTGCTGACCGGGATCGAGGTGGACGTCCTCGACGACGGCTCGCTCGACCAGCACGAGGACCTGTTGGCGGAGCTGGACGTGGTGGTCGCGAGCGTCCACTCGAAGCTGCGGATGCCCGGGCCCGAGATGACCCGGCGGATGGTCGAGGCGGTGTCCAACCCGCACGTCGACGTGCTGGGCCACTGCACCGGGCGGCTGGTCACCGGCAAGGGGCGGCCCGAGTCGGAGTTCGACCCGGAGGCGGTGTTCGACGCGTGCGCCGAGGCCGGCACGGCGGTGGAGGTCAACTCGCGCCCGGAGCGCCGCGACCCGCCGGGCAGGCTGCTGCGGCTGGCGGTGGCGATGGGGTGCTCGTTCGCGATCGACAGCGACGCCCACGCGCCCGGTCAGCTCGACTGGCTGTCGTTCGGGTGCGAGCGGGCCGAGGAGTGCGGGGTGACGCCCGACCGGGTGATCAACGCGCTGGGGGTGGACGAGTTCCTCGCGCGGTGAGTCGGTGTGTGAAGGGAGGGAACGGGAGCGGGCGGGAGGGAGCAAGCGGGGACGGGCGGGAGGGGACGGGCGGGGGCGGTCAGCGGCCGGCGGTGGCGGAGCGGCGCACCCGGGAGGCGCGCACCAGGTGGCCGTACCACGGCACGAGCGGCCCGGTGCGGCCGTCCACCAGGCGCTGCCACGTGGCGCGGCACAGGGCCAGGAACGGGGCGGGGTCCCAGTCGCCCACCAGGTCGGCCAGCGAGCGGTCCTGCACGTTGCCCAGCGCGTAGCGGCGGTCGAAGCCGTAGGACACCGGCACGGCCGCGCCGTTGGCCTCGACCACCAGCGGCGTGAGCCAGGAGCCGAGCGGCTGCCCGTCCTCGACCGGGACGGCCATGAACGCCTCCGGGCGGCGGGCCAGCATCGTGCGCGGCACGGCGTCGAGCTGCACGGCCATGCCGTGCTCCTCGGCGATGCGGCCCAGCTCGACCGCCGCGTAGGCCAGCTCGACGGCGTCGGGGCGCTCCCCGGCCATCAGGCGGTTGGCCGCGCCCTCCGGTTCGAGCGGGTGCACCTGGAGCAGCAGCGCGCCGGACCCGGAGGCGGCGAGCGCCACGTCGCCGAGCTGGGTGGCGTTGCCCTGGGTGAGGGTGGTGATCACGCCGACCGGGATGCCCGCCTCGGTGAGCCTGCGGATGCCGGCCAGCGCCTTCTCGAACGCGCCGCCCTGGTCGCGGATGCGGTCGTGCGTGGCGCGGTCGCCGTCGAGGGACACCGCGACGAGGTCCACGAGGCCGCGCACCAGCCCGATGCGGCGCTGCGTCAGCGCCACCCCGTTCGTGGTGACCGTCGTGCGCATCCCGGCGTCCCGCGCGGCCCGCAGCAGGGCGGGCAGCTCCGGGTAGAGGAACGGTTCGCCGCCCGACACGTTGAGCACGTCGTAGCCGAACCCGGCGGCGTCGCGCACGACCCGGGCGAGGACGCCGATGGGCACGGACTCGGCGACGTCCGGGCCCGAGCTGGAGTAGCAGTGCAGGCAGCGCAGGTTGCACAGCCTGGTCGGGTGCACTTGCAGCACCGCTCGGCCGCCGGTGTGCCCCGCCATGCCACCCTCCAGCGTCTCGGATATCCATATGGAGGGCCGAGTGGACGCGCAAATACGTCTATCCGTCACCGAAGCACTGCTCATTCCCTCGTAAGTGGGAACCTCGGCAGGTCGTGAAACGGCGCGTCGCACGCCGACGACTCCCCTAGCGAGGCGACACGAGCGCTCACCCAGTGGGGAGGGGGCATGCGCCGCGAGTTCACCGTTCCCGCCGACGCCGCCGACGAGGCGCGGCGCCGGCTCCTGCGCGACCTCCACGACGGGCTGGGGCCGGCGCTGGCCGCCGTCGCGCTGGGGCTGCGCGCCGCGCGGCACCTCGCGCCGAACGACCCGGCCTCGGCCGGCCGGCTGCTGGCCCGGCTGGAGGAGGAGGTCCACACGGCGGTGGACGAGATCCGCAGGCTGGCCGCGGGCGCGTGCCCGGCGGCGGTGGCCCGGCTCGGCCTGGCGGACGCGGTGCGGGCGCACGTGGCGACGCTGACCGACCGGCAGCCGGTGCGGGTGGACGTGCACTGCGACGGGCTGCCGGAGCTGCCGGTGGCGGTGCAGGTCGCGGCCTACCGGATCGTGTGCGAGGCGGTGACGAACGTGGTGCGGCACGCGGGCGCGCGGCACTGCGCGGTGCGGCTGTGGTTCGCCGGCGGGCTGCACGTCGAGATCGTCGACGACGGCGTCGGGAACCTCGGCCCGGGGTGCCCGGCGGCGGGGCGGGACGACGGCGTGGGCCTGCGGTCGATGGACGAGCGGGCGCGCGAGGTCGGCGGCACGTGGCGCGTGGAGCACGTCGACGCCGGCGGCACCCGGGTCTGCGCGGACCTGCCGGCCGCGGGCGGGGCGTGAGCGGGCGTGCCGCCGCTGCGGGCGCTCGTGGTGGACGACCACCCGCTGTTCCGCTACGGCCTGGCCACCGCGCTCGCCGGCGCGCCCGGCCTGGAGCTGGTCGGCGAGGCGCCCGGCGGCGTGGTGGCGGTGTCGATGGCCGCGGCGCTGTGCCCGGACGTCGTGGTGATGGACCTGAACATGCCCGACCTGGGCGGGGTGGAGGCGACGCGGCGGATCGTGGCGCACGACGCCGGGGTGCGGGTGCTGGTGCTGACCATGTTCGACGACGACGAGTCGGTGTTCGCCGCGATGCGCGCGGGCGCGCTGGGCTACCTGCTCAAGGGGTCGAGGCCGCAGCAGATCGTGCGGGCGGTGCGGGCCGTCGGCGAGGGCGAGGCGATCTTCAGCCCGGCCATCGCGGTGCGGCTGCTCGCCTACTTCGGCAGCGCGCCGGCCGAGCGGGCCGAGGCGTTCCCGGAGCTGACCTCGCGGGAGCGGGAGGTGCTGCGGCTCATGGCCGGCGGCACGGGCAACGCGGCCATCGCCCGGCTGCTGGTGCTCAGCCCGAAGACGGTGCGCAACCACGTGTCGAACATCCTGCGCAAGCTGCACGTCGCCGACCGCGCCCAGGCCGTGTCCCGGGCCAGGCAGGCCGGTCTGGGCGACGGGTCGGGACACATCGGGACACCCGGCCCATAGTGCCGGGACACGTCGGGTCGCGACGATTGCCGCAGGCCCATCGGGGGCACGAGGCGGGGAGCACGACATGAGCGGTGAGCAGATCGCGGTGGTCCTGCACGCGGCGGACTCGATCACGAGGGCGGGGGTGACCGCGGCGCTGCGGTCGCGCCCGGAGGTCCGGCTGGTGGAGCCGGGCGAGGACGCGCCGGTGGCGCTGGTCGTCCTGGAGCGCATGGACGGCGAGGCGCAGCAGCTGCTGCGCAGGCTCCAGGCGCCGGGCAGCGCGGGCATCGTGCTGGTGGCGGGCGACATCGCCGACCCGGAGCTGCTGAACGTGGTCAGCAGCGGCGTGTCCGCGGTGGTGCGCCGGTCCGACGCGACGCCCGACACGCTGGTGCGCCTGGTGCGGGCGACCGCGGCCGGCCAGGGCACGCTGCCGCCCGACCTGCTGGGCAGGCTGCTGGACCGGGTGTCGCGGTTGCAGCGCAACGTGCTCAACCCGAACGGCTGGAGCATGGCGGGCATGTCCGACCGGGAGACGGAGGTGCTGCGGCTGATCGCCGACGGCTTCGAGACCCGGGAGATCGCCGAGAAGCTGTGCTACTCCCAGCGCACGGTCAAGTCGATCCTGCACGACGTCACCAACCGGTTCCAGCTCCGCAACCGGGCGCACGCGGTGGCGTTCGCCCTGCGCGAGGGGCTGATCTGAGCGAGGCCGACCCGGGGGCGTCGTCCGCAGCGCCCGGCGCATCGGTCACAGCGCCCGGGGCGTTCACAGCGCCCGGCCGGAGAAGGACACCGACGGTGTGCAGTTCCCCTTCCCGGCCGGGTTCTGGCAGCTCACCTGCACGACGACCTTCTCGCCCTTCTTGAAGCTCAACGGCTCCACGTAGTGCCGGTCGAGGTCGCGGAAGTTGGCCAGGCCGACCTCCAGCAGCACGCTGCGCTCCCCGCCCGCCTCCCGCAGCACGCGCACGGTGCCCGTGTCGCCGCGCGGGTTCTGGAGCACGATGTCGGACACCAGCAGCGCCTTGTCCTCCGGCGGGGTGAACGTGAAGTCGGCGAACAGGGCGGGGTTCGCCACGACGGCCGCGTCGGCGGCGACCCGGAAATCGGTGGGCTCGCCGGGCAGCTCGCCCGCGGCGGGCGGCGCCTTGGAGGTGGGCGGCGAGCCGGGCGCGGCCTCCGGGTCGAGCCCGACCTCCTGCATGGCCTCGGCGGCCCGCGCGTTGGCCTGCCGGGCCTCCTCCCGCGCCTCGCCGGCGCCGGCCTGCGCCTGCTCGGCGACGGCCTTCACCTCGCCGGCCTGCTGGGTCGCGGCCTCCCGCGCGGCGGACTTCACGGCGGGTTTGAGCACGGTGAACCACAGGGCGACCAGGACGGCGGCGAGCGCCAGGAGCGCGAGGAGCGCGGGCAGCAGCCACCGGGGCATCAGCTGCCGCTGCACGAACGTGCCGTTGGCGGTGAGCGCCTCCCCCGTGCTGGGCACGACGTCCACCCGGAACGGCCGGGTTCGGGACGGCCCGCGCAGGAACGTGTCGCGCGGCTTCACGACGAACTTGACGAACGCCGCCGTGCCGGGCGCGAGGTGCACGTCGCCGCGCTCGAACCGGAACTCCAGCTCGCCGTCCGGGTCGGCCGCGTGCAGCCGCACCGCGAGCGGGTGGTTGCCGACGTTGTCGACGGCCAGCTCGAACCGGCCGCGCGAGCCCGCCTCGACCTTGGTGGGCACGAGTTCGGCGGTCAGGTCGGTGAACCCGCCGACCTCGACCACGCCCTCCTCGACGACCGACCCGTACGGGTCCTCGCGGGAGGCGACCCGGATGCCGAACGGCACCGGCCCCGCGGCCACCTCGGCCGTGCGCGGCGGCGCGAACCGCACGACGACCGAGGCGGACGCGCGGGGGACGAGGCTCACCGAGGCCGGTTCCGCGGCGACCCACCCCGCCGCGTCGCCGACCACGTCCACGGTGAACTCGTCGACCAGGTCACCGGTGTTGCGCACGACCACCGTGCAGGTGACGTCTTCGCCGGGCGCCACGGTCAGGCCGGTGGCGGACAGCGTCGCGGTTGCGCCCATGGGTCGATCCTCCGGTGGTCTGGTCGGTTCGGGCACCGGCCCGGGGGTGGGTGGCGGTGCGGCGGGTGCTGCCCCTGCGGGCAGCGGCCCGGTCGTCCGGGTGGCGGCGGTCGTCGGGTGGCGGGTGGCGGCGGTCGTCGGGCGTCAGGCGGCGGTGGTCGTCGGGCGGCGGTCACTCGCGGGACGCGAAGTCGGGTGGTTGCAGGGTCCTGGGCACGACCAGGAACTCCGCCGACCGGACCGGGCCGAACCGGGGGCCGGCGGTCGCGGTCGCCTCCAGCCGCCGGGGGCCGATGAGGTCGTTGTGGAACACCGGGAACTGCGCGTCGAACGTCCCGTCGCCGCCGACCGGGACGGTGCCCGGGGACTCGGAGATGCCGAGCGTCCAGGTCAGCGCCACGGTGGCCCCGGCGGGGAAGCCCCTGCCGGTGGCGCGCGGCACGGACCCGGTGGGGCCGACGCCCGGTTCGACGGCCACCTCGGGCTGCCGCACCAGGACGCGCGCCACCGCCGTGTTGTCGGCCGCGTCGCTGTCCGGGCCGGTGCCCACCACCGACCCGCCCGCCGTCGTGTCCGCGGCGGCCCTCGCGGGCAGCACGACCCGCACCTCGGCCTCCTGGCCGGGGGCGAGCACGCCGATCGGGCACGTCGCCGCGCACGGCGAGGTGGCGGGCAGCAGCTGCGGCGGCAGGGCGGTGACCACGGCGACGTCGGTCATCGGCGCGGGCGAGCCGTTGCGCACCCGGTAGGACAGCACCACGTCGTCACCGCCGACGAAGCCCTCCGCCGGCGCGGCGGCCACGGCCAGCGACAGCGACCCGGGGTTGTCCGGCGGCCGGACCTCCTCGGCCACGGTCACCGGCACGTCCACCCGGTTGTCGGCCGGGTTGACGTCCGGCGGCACGGCGGCGGTGAGCACCTGCCCGCCCGCCGCGACACCGGTGAGGGTGACGGTCACCTCGGCGCCCGCGCCGGGCGCGAGCCGGCCCAGCGCGCAGCCGGTCGGCGTGCAGGAGCCGGAGGTGGTGGCGGTGGCGTCGACGCGCAGCCCGGCGGGCGCGGTGAGCGCCAGGTCGGCCTCCCGCGCGGCCAGGCCCGCGTTGACCACCCGCAGGCGCACCGTCGTCGTGCCGCCGAACACCACGTCCGCGGGCGCGGCCGTCCCGGTCAGCCGCAGGTCGGGCAGGCGCTGGAAGGCGGGTTGGCGGACGCCGTCGTCGCCGAAGGAGACCAGTTCGACCTCGTCGCCGCCGCTCGGCGCGATCGTCCACACGCGCCCCGGTCCTTCGCCGCCCTCGTAGCGGTGGAACGCGATCCGCGCGCCGTCCGGCGACCACGCGGGGGCGTTCGCGTCGTCGGCGACGCGCGCGGCGTTCGCGCCGGACGCGTCCGCCACGCACAGCCCGCCCTCGTGCCGGTAGACGAGCCGGTTGCCGTCGGGCGACCAGTCGGGCTGGTCCTCGTACCCCGCGCAGCCCTCGGCGAACAGGCGGGACAGCTCGACCTGGCCGCGCACCGCCGTGCCCGCGAGCCGGGCGAGCCACACGCCCCGGCGGGACTCGTCGTCGTCCGGGGAGTAGACGGTGAGCAGCGTGCGGGCGGTGGCCGTGCGGCCGGCGGCGTCGGTGGCGGCGCAGGTGACGGTGGTCAGGCCGACCGGGAACAGGGCGCCGGGCACCGCGTCGCAGCGCGGGGTGAGCGCTGTGCCCGCCGCGTCGGCCGCGGTGGCGGTGAAGGCGACCGGCACGGGCGCTCCGGTCGGGCTCGGGGCGGCGTTCGCGGCCACGACCACCGTGGGGCCGTCGGCGCGGGTGACGTCCAGGTGCTGCTCGTGCGGCCGGTCGGGTTCGCGGCCGTCGAACAGGAACCGGACCGTGCAGCGGGCGTCGCCGAGGGCGGCGTCCCGCGACCGGCCGGGGCCGGGATCGGTGAACCGCACGGTCTCGGTGAACGTGACGTCGGTGTCGCCGGCGGCGACGGCCTCGCGCGGCTCGAAGGACACCGAGACGCCCTCCGGGCACTCGGCGACGGGCCGCACGGCCACCGGGACCTGCGCGATGCCCCGCCGGATGGCCGCGACGACCCGGTCCGGCGGGGCGCCCGCCTCGACCAGCGCCCCGCCGGTCCGGCCGGTGATCTCGGCGGCCTGGCCGAGGCGGTCCAGGCCCTCGGCGTTCCCGGTGATCACGGGGACGCCGACGACGCGCACGCCGCGCGGTTCGGGGTCGCCCGCCCGGCTGGTCAGGTCCTCCAGGACCGTCCTCCGCTGCCAGTAGCCGCGGCACTCGGCCGGTTCCGCCACCGGCGGCGGCGCGGCGCGCAGGCGGGGTTCGCCGGACGGGACCGGGGTCGGCACGCACTCGTGGCTGCTCGCGTCGCCCACCAGCACGACTATCCGGCTCGTCCCGGGGGTGTCGAACACCTCGTACTCGCCGTCCTCGCCCACGCCCCGGGACAGCTCGTGCAGCGCGTTGAACCAGTCCTCGGGCGGGTCGCCGCCGTGCCCGGGTTCGAACACCAGGTCCCAGAGTGCCCGCTGCACCGCCGCCGCGTCGCCCAGGTCGCTCAGCAGCTCGAAGCGGCGGTCGTCCGGCAGGTTGTCCTGGAAGGTCGCCAGGCCGAAGCGGGCCCCGGTCTCGGTCTCGGCGATGTCGTCCAGCACCGCCCGCAGGTCCGCGCGGACGTTCTCGATCGTGGACCCCATCGACTCGGTCGTGTCGAGCAGGAACACGATCTCGGGTTTCGTCGGCACGATCGGTGTGCGCACGGTGGCCGTTGTGGTGAAACCGGTGGGCGTGGACGCCCCGACGGTGAACGGCGTGACGCGCGGGGTGCGCGGGTCGAGGGAGTCGCGGGTGAACGCGACCGCGTCGCCGGCGGGCGACCACGCCGGGTCGCGGTCCTCCGCACCCAGGTGCGGCGCGCCCGGGACGCGGCCGAGCACCGCGCCGTCGGCCACCCGGACGAGGGCGACGCCCTCGTCGTCGGTGACCGCGAGCACCGTGCCGTCCGGGGACCACGACGGCTGCCGCTCGGCGCGGTCGCTGAGCGGGCGCGGGTCCGTGCCGTCGGCGTTCGAGACGACCACGCGCGTCCGGCCGTCGTCGTCGGCCGCGGTGCGGGCGAGCAGCGTGCCATCGGGCGAGTACGCGGGCTCCGAGTCGTCGGGGTCGGCGGTGGCGGTGGCCCGGCGCGCGTCGCCGCCGTTCGGGTCCGTGCTCCAGATGTCGCCCGGGTAGCCGCGCGAGACGCCCACGCGGTAGGGGGCGAGCGGGTCGTCCTGGGCCCGCGCCGCGCGGGGCTGGTCGGTCAGCAGGAGCCCGGCCAGCAGGACGGCGGCCGTCGCCACGTGTCTCATCACGTCATCCCGTCGCGAAGAACTCGATCTCGGCGAGCGCGACCTGGTCGCCGCGCAGCGAGCGGTGCAGCTCCACCACGTGCACCTCGACCTTGACCGCCCCGGCGCTGTTCCCGATCCCGACCTTCTGCTCGTCGGGGGTGTCGGCGACGGCGATGTCGAACGTCTTCCCGGTCGAGTAGACGAGGTGCAGCGTCCGGGGGCGGTGCGCGGCCTGGAAGTCGTCCGGGTCGCCCACCCGCACGATCGCCTCCCGCAGGTCCACCTCGCGGCCGAAGTCCAGCACCAGCGCGGGCGGGACCGGTTCGACCGGGGCGAGCCAGAACGTGTTCTTCGCGTTGTCGGCGGCCAGCAGCGGCGGGTGGTCCGGCGACTCGGCGGTGGCCGTGACGGCGGTGGGGCGGACCGGGGTCAGGTCGGTGATGCCCCGCACCTGCTTCACCCGCGCGGCGGCCCAGGCGTTGACCTCGCCGCGGACGGCGGGCACGAGCCCGTACGCGCCGACCGCGCCGAGCAGCGCCACGAGGAACGACCAGCGCAGCGCCCGCCCGATACCGCGGCGGGCCGCGCCGGTGCGGCGGCGGTGCCGGGTGCCGGCCTTGGCGGGGGCGCGTCGCGGCAGCAGGCGGCGCCACCACTTCTCCGCCACCGCCCGGGACTCGACGAGGTCCGAGCCGCAGCGGGAGCAGAACCTGCGGGTGGGCGCGTTGGCCTCGCCGCACTGGCCGCAGACCAGGTCGCCGGGCTGCGGTCGGCGGCGCTCGGTGAGCCGGGGCCGGTGCGGGCCGCCGCCCTGGGTCGCCTCGGTGGGCTGCACGGCTCCCGGCTGCCGGGGAGGCGGGGCCGCCGCGGGGGCGCCGGGTGGCGGGAAGCCGGGACCCGACTGGTCTGGTGATGGATAACCGGGGCTGTGGGGTGTGAGTGGTGGGAAACCCGGACCCGATCGGTCCGGTGATGGACAACCGGGCCCCTGGGGCGTGAGTGGCGCGAAGCCCGGCCCCGACCGGTCCGGTGATGGACAACCGGGTCCTGGGGACGTGGGTGGGGCGAAGCCGGGGTCCGGGTTCGCGGGTGGTGGAGGACGCGGGTCCCGGCCCGGCACCGGCCGGTCCGGCACGGGCTGCGGCGCGGGGGCGCGTTCCCACTCCAGGTACGTCCCGCAGGCCCCGCAGAACTCCGAGCCCGGCGCGTTGCCCTCGCCGCACTGCGCGCACACGATCATGCCCCCACCACCTCCAGCTCCACCGCGACGTGCGCGGGCACCGCCGAGGCGATGGCCGCGAACAGCCGGGTCCGGTCCACCGCGCCCGGTCGTGGCACGCGCACCCTGACGTGCACCCCCGCCGGGTTCTCCGCCACCGGCTGCCCCGGCCGGTCGGTCGAGGTCACGCCACCGCTGTCGCGCACCTCCACCTGCCCGCCGGTCAGCAGCGACACCCGCTCGGCCAGCCCGCGCCGCGTGCCGCGCCACCGGTGCAGCTCCACGGCCCGCGCCACCAGCACCCGCCGCTGGAGCACCGACCAGCCCTCGCCGACGTCCAGCGCCACCCAGTGCGCGAGCCAGTCGAGGAAGTCCTCGGGGGCCACCCTCGGGTCGAGGTGGCACGCGAACCCGTCGAGGGTCGTGAACACCGGCGCGAGCACCTCGTCGAGCGCGGCCAGGAACCGCTGCGTGAACAGGTCCTCCAGGTACACCGCGGGCAGCCGGTCGGCCAGCGGGTGCGGGGTCGCGGCCGGGGCGGTCACCGCGCCACCCGCACCTGGTGCCCGTAGGAGAACGCGAGGCCGTTGGGCGGCAGCTCCAGCCTGGCCACCGCGGTGCCGCGCTCCCCCGTCACCGGGTTCGCGCCGAACAGCTTGATCTCCTCGACCAGCTCGACGCCGGTCAACCGCTGGAGCACGGCGAACACCTCGCCGGACTGCACGGGCCGCCCGAACGGCCACCCGCCGCCCTCGGGGCCGCCGCTGACCGGGTTGAAGTAGTCGTACAGCGCCTGCACGGCCCGCGCCCGCAGCACGTCCTCCGGCGTCCCGGCCCTGGCCCCGAGCCGAGCCACCACCGTGACGCCCTGGTAGAAGGGCGGTTCGACGGACACCCGCGCGCCGACGCAGCGCCGCTGCTCCAGGAACCGCTCGATGCGCCCGCGCACGTCCGCGCCGGGCTGGAGCGCGGCGAAGTCCGCCTCCTCGTTCACCCCGACGGCGGGCACGACCAGCACCCGCACCGCCGTCGACGACGGCCCGGCGGGCACGCACCGCACGCGGGCGATCTCGGGCGCGGCCTCGCGGGTCAGCAGCTCGTAGTCCTCGGCGGTCACCGCGCGGTCGCGGGTGCGCAGCAGCAGGGGGCCGCGCAGGGCCGCGTCGCGCACGCCCTCCCCCGCCACGCCGCCGGACATGGGCCTGCGGTTGGCGACCGTGCTGACGAACGGCACGGGGTCGCGCTGGACCTGGAGCAGCCCGCGCGCGACGTTGCCGCGCAGCCCGCCGCCGGTGCGGTACCCGGGGACGCGGATCGCGGCCGACTTCGCGGGCACGGCCCCGTACCGGCGCACCCCGCCGCCCGGCTGCCGCACGGCGGGGCCGAAGACGACCTCGCCGCCGACCCGGTCGAGCACGACGTGCCGGTCCTCGGGGCCGGACTCGGCGAACGACCGCACCTCGGTCCAGCGCTCCCAGCCGTCGGGCGTGGCGACCTCCACGACGAGCGCGTCGTCGTCGACCACGACGGGGGTGCGGGCGAGCGGGAACCGCTGGCCGGGCACGCCCTCGGACACGCCGACGGTCTCGTCGCGCACGACGTCGGCGTGGGTGGCCCCGGTGGTGCCGCCGATGGTGGACGCCTCGACCGACACCAGGCGCGGCGGGCGCTGGTAGAACGGCCGGTCGGGCGCCGGTTCGACGGCGCGGCAGCGCAGCCAGCCGGCGCGGTGCCGGGCGATGACGGACGCGGCGTGCGCGTGCGGGACGTGCAGCACCACGTCGCCGGGCTGGTTGAAACCGCCGGTGGTGTCGCGGTCGACCTCGCACGGGCTCCAGCCGGTGCCGTTCCACGCCTCCCACGACCACGGCGGGTCGCGCGGGTCGACGCCGCGGCCCTCGGCGTGCGCCTCGACGCGCAGCAGCACCGCGCACCCCGGCACGGCGTCGGACAGCCCGAACAGCACCGCGTCGCCGGTGGCGGGCGGGTCGGCGAACACCTCGGGCTGCTTGCCGTCGCGCAGCTCGTCGGTGCGGTCGGCGGGCGGGACGTCGAGGCCGGCGACCGCCGTGACCAGGTGCGCGAGGGAGCACGGCACGATCGCCAGCTCGCGGTCGACGGTGAACACGACCGGGTCCTCGACCTCGCTGCGCTCGGTGGCGACCTGTGCGCCGGCGGGCACCACGACGGGCACCTCGCGCGAGGCGGACAGCCAGAACGTGACGTCGCCGCGCGCCGCCGTGGGCGGGAACAGCTTCACCCCGATGAGGTCGAGGAAGCGCAGGTAGTGCAGGTCGGGCACGCGGTTGAGCCGGTAGAGCAGCTCGTCGACCATGTGCGCGAACGCCTCGATCATGGTCACGCCGGGGTCGGACACGTTGTGGTCCGTCCACTCGGGACAGTGCTGCTGGACGCGGCGCTTGGCCTCGTCCACGAGGTCCTGGAAGCGGCGGTCGTCCAGGTTCGGCGTGGGCAGCGACATCAGGCGCCCTCCTCGTCGGCCTCGTGCGGCGGGATGACGTAGAAGGGGAACACCAGGTTGCGCGGGTCGTTCGTGCCGCGCAGCGCGTACCGGATGTCGATGAGCAGGGTGCCGCGGTCGACCTCGTCGAAGCCGACGGACACGTCGGCGAGCGTGATGCGGGGCTCCCAGCGCTCCAGCGACAGCCGCACCTCGTAGGCGATGCGCCCGGCGGTGGCGGCGTCGGCGGGCGCGAACACCAGGTCGTGGATGGCGCAGCCGAACTCCGGCCGCATCGGGCGCTCGCCCGGCGCGGTGGCCAGGATCAGCCGGATGCTCTCCACGATCTCGCGCTCACCGCCGACCAGCGCGACGGAACCGGTGGCGTCGGTGTGCACGGGGAACGCCAGGCCGCGACCGATGAAGTCCACCGTCACCCTCCGATCAGGACGGTCGGGAAGCCCAGGACGACCGGCGCGCCGCAGGCCGCCAGGTCGCCCACCCGGGCCGCGGGTCGGCCGCCGATCAGCACCGTCGGGCAGCCCGGCGGCAGGACGGGCGTCGGCGGGTGCGGTGGCAGTCCGGGGAACGAGCAGGTGTGCAGGCCGCCGACGGTCGCCGCCGGCACGCCGCCGATGAGCACGGTCGGCACGCCCGGCGGCGCGAGCACGCCGGGGTGCCCGGTCGGGTCGCCGACCCTCGCCGCTGGTGGCACGTCGCACCTCTCCTCCGTTGGTCCGCGGGTCGATCCGCCTGTCGATCCGTCAGTTGATCCGCACGAGCGCGCCGCGCACGGTCACCGGACCGCTCGCGGTCAGCTCCGCCTGGCCCTGGCCCGCGACCGACACGGTGGCGCCCTCGACCTTCACCCCGGCCTGACCGGACGCCGTGAGCCGCGCGCCCGCCTCGATGGCCACGTCGGTCCGCGCCGTCGCGGTGATCCTCTGGCCCTTGAGCTCCAGCGGGCCCGCGCCGGAGTCGATCGTGACGCCGTCCTGCGCCCTGATCACCACGGCCTTGCCGCTGGTCACCTCGATGACCTGGTTCTTCTGGTCGAGCTTGACGACGAACCTGCCGTCGCCGCTGGAGACGACGATGCCCTCGTCCTCCACGAACTCGACCTTGTGGTGCTCGCGGGAGACGAACGCGCGGGTGACGACCCGGCCGCTGTTGCCGTCCACCGGCTCCTTCGTCAGCGTCGGCGGCGCGTCCTTGCCGTTGTAGAGGCCGCCGAGCACGTACGGCGCGTCGAAGTCGCCGTGCTCGAAGCCCACCAGCACCTCGTCGCCGACCTCGGGGAGCACCAGCTCCCCGTAGCCGTTGCCCGCGCCGCCGTGCACGGTCCGCGCCCAGCCGCTGGTGAAGTCCGGCGACAGCCACGGGAACGTCACCTTCACGCGGCCGGTCCTCGCCGGGTCGCGCACGTCGCTGACCACGGCGGGCACCAGGCCGCGCGCGGGCGCGCCGGTCGGGCCGCCGTTGGCGAGCCCGTAGAGCGACCGCTCCTGGCGGCCGGACACGGTGAACTCCGTCTGGTAGCCGACCTGCTCGGCGAACAGGTGCCGGGTGCTGGTCAGCGTGTACTTGCCGGAGAACGGCTCGCCGATGTTGGTCAGCGCCACCGCCGTGCCGGCCCGCAGCGCGGGGTTGCCGCGCGCCACGCCCGCCAGCTCCGCGCACGCCCCGCCGAGCTGCGTGGCCAGGCCCTGCGCCACGGCGTTCGCCTCGGCCTGCGTGCGGTGCGGGCCGTTTGCCAGGAACCGCGGCGCGCCGAACCTCCCGCCCAGCGCCACCGGGTCGACACCGGTGACCTCGGTGCCCAGCGCGACCGGCGGCCTGGTCGCCACGACCGCCTCCTTGTTCTCCGCGTCCCAGCCGCGGACCTCCACCTCGGGGACCTGCTCGGCGGCGGTGACGGCGGCGCGCAGCGACAGCAGCGTGCGGTGCATCTCCAGCACCAGCGGGTTCTGCTTGGCCTTGGCGTTCTTCCCGGGCGCGCCGGCGGGCTTCTCCGGCAGCTGGAACTCCAGCTTCCCGTCCGGCACCGCGATCTGCGCGCCGACCAGCGCGGCGAGGCGCGCCAGGAACTCCCAGTCGCTCACCCCGTCCTGGCTGAGCTGGGTGTGCGGCCGGCCGAAGCCCTTGACGTCGTCGACCTGCCCCACCGGGATGTTCGCCCGCTGCGCGACCTTGCGGACGACGTCGGCCACCGTCATGTTCGGGTAGGAGACGACCCGGCGCCCCCGGAACAGCCGGTGCGCCAGGTCGTAGCCGCGGACCTCGGTGAACGTGCCGTGCGCGTCGAACTCGACGCCGACCGCGGTGACCTCGCCGGTGAACAGCGGTGTCGGCGCGCCCGGGTCGGAGCTCTGCACCTTCAGCACGACCTTCGCGCCGACCGTGAAACCCGCCTTGCCCAGCACGACGTGCCCGGGGTCGCGGAAGCGCAGCACGAACACGTCCGGCAGGTTGCGGCTGTCGTCGACGTAGGCGTGCGTGAGCAGGCCCTTGACGTCCTCGGGCAGCGGGCCGCCGCCGACCTCGACGACGAGCGAGTTCGCGAAGGTCTCATTGGGCACCGCGGACCTCCTCCAGGGCGGGCACCAGCAGCCGCGTGCCGGGCCGCAGCCGCATCGGGTCGTCGATGTCGTTGGCCTCGGCGATCTCCCGCCACAGCTCGGCGTTGCCGTACGCCTTGTAGGCCACGGACTGGAGCGTGTCGCCGGAGACCAGCACGTGCGAGTCGCGGGCGGCGAGCGCGCCCGACGTCGGGTTCTGGCCGCCCTGCTCGCCGGAGATCTCCTCCAGGTTCACCGTGCACGTGGCCCGCACCGGCACGCCCGCGGGCGTGAACAGGGTGTACTTGGCGCTGACGCTCGCGACGAACGCCGGGAACCCGGTCATGCCGCCCCACTTGAAGACCACCCACGGGGGCGAGCCCTTGCCGTGCCGGCGGCTCTCCTCGGTGGGCACGCAGCACTCGAACAGCTTCTCGACCTTCGTCACGACGCCGTCGTCCATCTTCTCGGTGGCGTCGAGGAAGACCTCCAGGGTGAGCTTGCACGGGTCGGAGCCCTTGAACTCCGGCGTGCCGGACTTGGGCACGTTCGGCTGGGGCGTGCGCTCCCACTTGGCGTTCTTGCTGAGCGACAGCTCCTTCGGGTTGAACTGGAAGGTGATCTCGTGCATGAGGTCGCCGGGCTTGGCCGCGCCGCCCGCCTTGGGCGGTCGGTGGACGCTCAGCTGGGCCTTCTGGAGGTTCGTCGGGGCGGCGTAGCTGGTCGCCCGCGCGGAGCCGGCGGACGTGAAGGTGATCGGGGAGGCCACCGGGTCACCTCGCCGTGCTCAGGAAGCCGTGGTGGGCGAGTTCGATGGTCTCGGTGGCGACCTTCGGCGAGTCGGCCGACAGCTGCGGCCCGCTCCACCGCACCGGCACCACGCCGGACAGCGCCCAGCTGGCGATGACCGTGCCTTCGAGGGTGCGCGCCTCGATGACCGCGGTCTTGCGCGCGATGCCGGCCGCCATGCCCGCGATCCAGCGGATGACCTTGTCGCTGTCCTTGGTGACGGGGCGGGACAGCTTCACGTTGGAGTACTTGATGCGCGTGGGCAACTGCCACACCATGCCGTTGTTGCCGCCCTCCTCGCGCTGTTCGAGCGTGAACTCGACGCCGAGCCCGTCGCAGCTGTCGAAGGAGCCGAGGTTCTCGTCGTCGATGCGCACGACGAAGCACACGGCAACCGCCTCTTCCACCCCGGCCATCTCACCGCCACCTGTCCGTCACGAGGCCGCGTCGTTCGCGGTCCATCCACAACTCGGCCTTGAGCCGCCGCACGAGCGGGTCGTAGAGCTTCTTCAGCAGTTCCTCGTGCCCGACGCCTGCCGCCTCCGGCACGGGAGCCGGTGCTTGTGTCTGTGTCTGTGTCTGTGCTGGCGTCGGAGCCGGAGCCGGTGTCGGCTCCGACGACTCGTCCACCCGGGCGACCACAGGCGACACCACGTCGACCACGCGCTGCACGACCCCGGCCACGGCCACGGCCTCCCCGACAGGCCGAGGTTCGACCACCTGGGGAACAGCCCGGACCACGGGGTGCCCCAACCCACTCACCCGCCGGGGACCAGCGCTGGTGGCCGCTCCCAGGTCAATGCCCGACGAACCGCGGTCGGGCTCGAAGCCAGGACCGGTGCTACGGCCAAGGGTGAGCCCAGGGCTGGGACCGGAGCCGGGGCCGGCACCAGGCAGAAAGCCAGAACCAGAACTGAGGCCAGGGCCGGAGTGAGAGTCGAGGCTGGAACCAGAACCAGAACCAGAACCAGAACCGGGGCTGGGGCTGGGGCTGGGGCTAACCCCAGAGCCAGAGTCGAAGCTACGACTGAGGCTGAGACCGGAGCCGGAAATGAGACCGGAACCGAGCCCGAGGCTAGGGGCAGAGCCAAGACCGGGGCTGGGAACAGAGCCGGAGCCAGGGTCGGGGTCGGGGTCGGGGGCGAAGCCGGAACCGAGCCCGGAGTTGAGACCGGGGCTGGGACTGAGATCGAGGCTAGGCGCAGGCGCAGGGCTGAGAGTGAGGCTGGGGCTAGAGGCAGGGCTGGGGCCGGAGGCGGGGCTCAGGCTGGGGCCAGGATCGGAGGCAAGGCCGGAACCAGTTCTGGAGCCGGCACTGGAGGCGAGGCTGGAGCTGGAAGTGGGGCTGGGGCTGGAAGTGGGGCTGGGGCTGGAAGTGGGGCTGGGAGCGAGGTCGGGAGTGGGGTTGGGGCTGTCGTCGGAGGCGAGGCCGGAGCTGGAACCGGAGTCCAAGGTGAGGTCGATGTGTCGCTGCACCACGCCCATCGCCATTTCACCCACAGTCGCCATTTCACCCACAGCCATTTCCTCCTCCACCTCCTCGCTTGCAGTCCTCTCCCCCACAGGCTGTTCACTCGCGGTCATTTCGCTTGGAGCTTCTCCGCGCACTGGGGGCTGATCGACCGGCGGGAGATCGCGGGTCGCGGGCCGCGCGGCACTGGTTTCCTTGACGTGCCGTTGGACCGCTGAAACCGAAGCCGGATTGCCGACCGCCGTACCGGTCACCTCGCCACGCGCCCTCGACGGCACGATCGGAGCACCCAGGCCGGTCGGACGCCCGGCAGCGGCAAGGGGTTTCGGTGCGACCTCCTCCACCGATCCGCTCACCTCGGGAGGTGCCTCAACCCGGGGTTCGGCAGGAGTGGGAGGCGGCACGGTGACTGGGTGCCCGCTCGACACTTCGGTCGGCGCAGGCGTGGGAACGGGAGTGTCCGCTGTGCTTTCGGCCGATGCGCCGGGAAGTGCGGCGGGAGGGTCGGCCAGTCTGCTGACCGGGAGAGTCGACGGATTCTTCGGAACGCCGGCGGAACTCATCCGAGCGGCGGGGGTGATGTCCGGCGCGACGGGAATGGTGTCCGGCGCGGCGGGAATGGTGTCCGGCGCGGCGGGAATGGTGTCCGGCGCGGCGGGAATGGTGTCCGGCGCGGCGGTGTCTTCGGTGGGGTTCTCGGGGGTGAGGCGGTCGGGGGGCGAGGAGGGTGGGGATTGTTGAACGATTCCTGCTCTGAACAATCGTGACAGCGAGCGCTTCGGCTTTGTCGCCTGTCGGCGGGCCAGGGGCATGTCCGCCGACGGGACCGCGCGGTCCTCGACCACGCGTTGCACCAGTCCGCCGATCACGCCCGACGGTTCGTCCGCCGACACCCGGTGGACGAGCGGCGCCAGGTAGGACGGGGAGTGCCACGACGTCAGCGACGACGTGAACCGCTCCACCGGGTTCACCAACGGGTGCTCCGGCAGCACGCGCTGGATCGGCGGCAGCGCACGCCACTCCGCCCGGTGCACCGGGAGCACCGGCGAAACCGGCCGAACCGGCGGCGCCGGGGGAACCGGAGTCCTTCGCCACGGCCACATGAGCCCTCACCGCCCTTGGCTGATCCTCGTGTTGATACGGGCGATCTCGGCCACGTACCGCAACCGGTCGGGGTGTTCGAGGTCGAGGATCGAGTCCCACGACCAGTGGAAGTGGTACGCCACGTACGCGACCTCCTCGTGCAGCCGGTCTGCCGCGTACGTCACGATCCCCCCAGGCGACCACCCGCGACGTCCACGCCGAACCCGTGCCCGCACTCGGGGCAGGCCACCGCGGCACGGGTGTGGCCTTCGCTGTTGACCCGCCGGTACACGTCCTGGAGGAACGCGAGGTCCGAGGCGAACAGGTTCTCCACGACGCCCGCGTGCACGTCGGTCACCGACCCGATGCGCACGACCACCCGCGCCAGCAGCACGACGGTCAGGTACGCCGCGTTCTCGCGCACCCGGTCGTCGCGCAGCGGCACCAGCTCGTCCCGCGCGGTGGCCAGGCGCATCACGCCCGACCGGTGCACGACGCCCGCGTCGTCCACGTACCCGCGCGGCAGCTCGAACGCGAACTCCGTCCGCATCGCCTCCACCGGGGAGGGGGGCGGCGGTGCGGCGCCAACGGGAACAGGACCGGGACCGGGACCGGGAGCCATCACCCTGCGCACGGCGTCTACTCGACTTCCATCATCTCGTAGGTGACGACGAGCTTCTCGGTGAGCACGCTGGTGTCGCCCGCCTTCAGCGACCCGATCTCCAGCGACTTGGGCCACGCGTTGGTCAGCTTGTACCGCTTGATCGCCTGGCCCTCGTAGTCGTAGACGATGATCGCGCCGCCCTTGCGGGCGCTGGCCATCTTCCCGAAGTGCGCGTCCTTCACCCACTTCTCGAAGCTGTTGTCGCCGGTGAGGCCGCGGGTGAGGGTGACCTCGCCCGCCTTCGGCCGGCCGGGGAGCTTCTTGATGACGTACTTGCCGTCCGCGGTGTTCTGCTTGAGCTCGATGACGTCCTGCTCCATCTTGAGGCCGGACACCTCGTTGATCTGCTTGATCGCGACGCCGTCGACTTCGAGGCCGAACGAGTGGCCGACGGACGTGTCGAGGTCGGGAAGTGCCATCACGAACCGCCTTTACTCGTTGACCAGGCTGGTGCCGCCGGAGACCTGCGCCAGGCGGAAGATCACGAACTCGGCGGGCTTCACCGGTGCGATGCCCACCTCGCAGACGACCTGGCCGAGGTCGATCGACTCGGCCGGGTTGGTCTCCCGGTCGCACTTGACGTAGAACGCCTCGTCCGGGGTGAGCCCGAACAGGGCGCCCTTGCGCCACTCGGTGACCAGGAACGCGCTGATGGTGCGCCGGATGCGGGCCCACAGGGCGTCGTCGTTCGGTTCGAACACGACCCACTGGGTGCCGGTGAGGATGGACTCCTCCAGGTAGTTGAACAGCCGCCGCACGTTCAGGTAGCGCCACGCCGGGTCGGACGACAGGGTGCGCGCGCCCCACACGCGGATGCCGCGGCCGGGGAACGAGCGCACGCAGTTGACGCCGATCGGGTTGAGCAGCTCCTGCTCGGCCTTGGTCAGCTGGGTTTCCAGCGCCACCGCGCCGCGGACGACCTCGTTGGCGGGGGCCTTGTGCACGCCGCGCGTGCCGTCGGTGCGCGCCCACACGCCCGCCACGTGCCCGCTGGGCGGGATGTGCAGGTGGTCGTCGCTCGCCGGGTCGAAGACCTTGACCCACGGGTAGTACAGGGCGGCGTACTTGGAGTCGTAGCCCGCGTCGTCGAGGCGCCAGTCCTTGACCTGCCGCGGGGTCAGGCCGGGCGGCGGGTCGAGCAGGGCGAGGCGGTTGCCCATCAGCTCGCAGTGGGCGATCACCGCGAGCTGCACGGCCTTGACCGACTCCAGCGTGATCGCGCCGCGCTGGTAGCTCGACATCAGGTCGGGCACCGCGACCACGGTGATCTCCTCGACGGCTTCCAGGCCGCCGAACCCGGTGCGGTCGGCGACGTCGCCCACGTAGTCGTCGGCGGCGATCCTGCGCGGCACGGGCGCGGCGGCCGGCGGTTCCTCCAGCGTCACGCTGCCCTTGTCGGGCCGGGCGGGGGCGGTGGACTGCGTCTCCTCGACCGTGATCAGGTTCGACTTCTCCTGCACGACGGTGACGACGTTCTCCTTGGTGCGCTTGGTGGTCACGTTGTGCGTCTCGACGACCTTGCCGTTCTGCTTGACCAGCAGCGTGAACCGGTCGTCGGGCGGGTTCTCGCCGGTGGGGTCGGCGACCTCGACGGTGATCTCGGCCGCGCCCAGCTCCTTCTTCGGCGTCACCCGGTACGCGCCGAGCGCGGCCTGCGCGCCCCCGGGCGGCGCGCCGTTCGCGCTCGTCCTCTCCCCGCCGATGCGGACGACGTAGCAGTTGGTGCCGCCGTTGAGGAAGTAGCCGTACACCGACTGCGCCAGGTAGCAGTCCTCGACGAAGTCGCCGAACACCTGCGTGTACCGGGCCCAGTTGGACACGAGCGTCGGCGTGTTGAACGGGCCTCGGGCGGCGAACCCGACGAAGGCGGCGACGGCGGTGCCCACGCCCTCGATGGGCCGGGCGCCGGCCTCCACCTCCTCGACGTACACCCCCGGCGAGAGATAGGTGGGCATCCGTTGCCTCCCAAGTGCTGTCGTGCGGGAACCGGACCGGATCGGCCGTGGTGACGATGGTGCTCGCGGTCCGGCGGTGCCCGGAACGGTCGCCCGGCTGTGTGGGGGTGTGCCGATCGCTGCCCGAACGTGCAGCCGGCAGGCCCGCGACCACCACGACCGGGCACAGCACGGACACGGGCACGGGCGCGGGCGCGGGGACAGCGCGACGCCGACCGCGCCGCGTGGGCGTGGCCGGCGTCGTGGGTCGGGGGCGGGGGGCGGGGGGCGGGGGCGGGGTCTACTCGGGTTCGGCCTCGTCCTCGTCCCGTTGCACGGACGGCGGCGCGACGCAGGTCTGCGCCGCCGCCTGCTCCCCTTCCTCCTCCGGGGCCTCGTCCCGTTGGAGGACGGGCTCGGTGACCCGCTGCGCCGCCGGCGCGGGGGCGGGCGCGGGCTCGGCCGCGGCGCGGTCGGCCATGACGCGGTCGGCGGTGGCGCTCGCCTCGCGCTCGAAGCGGTCGGACGGGTCGCTGATCCGCACGCCGCCGCCCGCGTCGGTGCCGTCCACGGGTCCGCCGCGCTGCTGCACGACGTGGGTCAGCTCGTGCGCGAGCACGTGCTGCCCCTCGGGGGAGCCGGGGTCGTAGCGGTCGCGCTGGAACACGATGTCCGAGCCGACCGTGTAGGCCTGGGCGTTGACGGACTTCGCGGAGTCGTGCGCCGCGCCGTCGGTGTGCACGCGGACGTCGCCGAAGTCGTGGCCGAACCGGGTCTCCATGTCCTCGCGCACGCCGGTGTCGAGGGGCGCGCCGGCGGAGTTCACCACGGCGTGCACGGGCGACTCGTCGACCACGGTGGCGGCGCCCGCGTTGCCGACGACCCGCTGGAGGCCCAGCATCCCGGCCGGCCCCAGCACGTCCGGTCGCCCGGCCGCGGCGGCGCGGCCCATCAGGTCGTGGTCGTCGCGCTCGGCGCGGTCGCCCCGGGGGCGGGACGCGCCCTCGCCGGACAGCTCGTGCTCGTGGCCGTGCATGTCGCCTCCCCTCGGGGGTACCGCTCCCATCGTGCCCCTCCCGCGCGGCCCCGGACAGGACCGCGGGGGCAGCGCTCGCCGCCCGGACGCGCAGCTCACGGCAGCCCCGGTAGCGGACGGTGCGGCGGGCCTCGCCGGCGCGCGCGTCGGCGGCGCTGACGGCGCCGGCGGCGGCGGAACTCGACGCCCTCGCGGGCGCGGTGCCCGCGCGTGACGCTCACCTGGTCGCCCCCTCCGCCGCCATCCCCAGGTAGCGGCCGAACTCGCGCTCGCCGACGAGCCGGCCGAGCTTGCGGTACTCGCGGGCCACCGCGCCGACCACCTCGGCCATGCCCACCGGCCGCCCGGACTCGGCGGCCAGGTACGCGGCGGTCACCGCGGCCGACCGGATGTGCCCGCCGGCCAGCTCGAACGCGGCGGCGAGGAAGCCCAGGTCGACCTCGGCGCGCGGCGCGGACGCGCCGAGGCAGCGGTCCCACAGCAGCCGCCGCAGCGGTTCGTCGGGCAGCGGGAAGTCCACCACCACGTCCAGCCTGCGGGTGAACGCCTCGTCGAGGTTCGCGCGCAGGTTCGTGGCCAGCACGGCGATCCCGTCGAAGGTCTCCATCCGCTGGAGCAGGTAGGCGCTCTCGATGTTGGCGTACCGGTCGTGGGCGTCGCGCACCTCGGACCGCTTGCCGAAGATCGCGTCGGCCTCGTCGAACAGCAGCACGCCGTTCACCCCGGACGCCTCGGTGAAGATCCGCTCCAGGTTCTTCTCCGTCTCGCCGACGTACTTGTCGACGACGGTCGCCAGGTTCACCGTGTAGAGGTCCAGGCCGAGGGAGGCGGCGACGACCTCGGCGGACATCGTCTTGCCGGTGCCGGAGTCGCCCGCGAACAGGCCGGTGACGCCGCGCCCGCGCCCGCCGCCCGGCCGCATCCGCCACTCGTCGAGGACCCGGTCGCGGTGCCGGGCGCGGGCCGCCAGCTCGCCCAGCAGGCCCACCACGGGCGCGGGCAGCACGAGGTCGTCCCAGCCGACGGCGGGCTCGATGCGCCGGGCCAGGCGCTGGAGGCCGGCCGCGTTCTGGCTGCGGGCGCCCGCGCGCAGGTGGTCGGTGGTGACGACACCGCCGTCGACCAGCGCGGACACCGAGGCGGCGCGGGCGGCGCGGTCGATCTGGCCGGGGCCGAGCACGAAGTGGGCGGTGGCGGCGGCCGGGTCGACACCGGGCGCGAGGCGGCCGGCGAGGCGGGCCCGCCACAGGTCGGCGCGGACGGCGACGGGCAGCGGCGCGGCGTCGTGCAGCAGCGGCGGGTCGGCGTTCCAGCGCGGGTCCCACGCGCCGGGACCGAACACGACCAGCGGCACGGCGGGGTGCGCCAGGTCGGCGGGCGGTGCCTCGTCCTCCACGGGCCCGAGCACGACGCCCGCGCGGCGCAGCACGGCCTCCCGCAGCACGGCGGCGGTCAGCGCCGGCCGGTCGGGTTCGGCGCGCAGCCGGGTCGCGTCGACCTCCAGCACGGCGAACCCGGCGTGCCGCAACGCCGCCGCGGCCGTCTCCCGCGCACCGCCACCCGGTCGTTCCCTCAGGTAGGCGAGGCGAACGTGGGCGCGGAACGCCCGCACGAGCGGGCCGACGTCCACGCTGCCGTCGACCTCCTCCACGACCTTCGCGACGCCCGCGAGCGCCGTGTCCGACCGGTCGTCGCCGAGCAGGTGGTTCACCACCCGGTCGGGCACGCGCAGCGACCGGGACAGGAACGGCCGGTCCCGGTCCTCGACGGCGAGCAGCCCGGCGGCGGGCAGCGGCGACGACGGGTCGAGCCGCGCCCGGCCGGCCGCCGACGCCTCGGGCAGCCCGCACAGCCGCAGCGCCAGGCCCGCGGTCGCGCGGCGGCGCGTCACGTCGTCGTTGAGGTAGCCGTAGAACTGCTCGAACCGGCTGTCCACGTCCGGCGCGAGCGCCACCAGCAGCAGCTCCACGTCGAGGCCGGTGAGCCCGGCGGTGTCGGCGAGCCGCCCCAGCCGGCCGGACGCCGCCGTCGCCTGGAACGGCACGAACGGCTCGCGGCGGGTCGCCAGCAGCGCGTCGATCGCCTCGTCGGACAGGTACAGCCCGCGGAACGGGTCGTCGGGGTTGGGGTCGGTGTCGCGGCGCGCGGCGACGGCGTCCCGGATGCGCCGCTCCAGCACGGCGAGCCGGGCGAACAGGTGGGGCAGGCTGTCGGTGTTCACGCGCGCCTGCGCAGCATCGACGGCCGGTGGGCGACGGTGTCGCCGCCCACGGCGAGCCGGACGCCCGCCTCGACGGCCGGGCCGGCGGCGACGACGCGGCCCGCGTCCACGGGTGCGGCGACCACGACGTCCAGCGACGGTTTCAGCTCGCCGCCCAGCGCGGTCCACACGTCGGCGAACGCCCGGTCCTCCGGCGGCGGCAGGGCCACGGTCAGCGGCACGGGCAGCCCGAGGTCCCGCAGCGACCCGGTGAGCAGCCCGGCGGGCACCGCCTCGTGCCCGAGGAAGGAGAACAGCAGCTCCGACAGCAGCCGGTGCTCGTCCTCGGACCGCTGCGTCCACGCCGTCACCAGGTAGGACAGCTTGATGTGCCGGGGCGGCGCGCGGCGGGACACGACCTGACCGGCCTCGTACTCGTTGAGCAGGCCGCGCTGGCGCCGGCGCAGGTCCTCGCGGATGTCGTAGAGGTAGACGTTGACGGTGGGCGCGTTGCGGCGCGCGGCCCAGTCCTTGGTGGGCGCCTCGAACGCCACCTCGACGTCCGTGCCGCGCAACGCCTCGTCGCGCACCATGCGCCGCAGCGCCTCGTCGACCTCGTGGATCACGCTCCCACGATGACCGGGAGGCCCCCGGTCGCGGCACCGGCGGGCCGGCGATCCTGCGGGCAGCGCCGACTGCCCGGAAGGGCAGAACGCGCGCCGCAATAATGCGGTAATTGCGAAATGCCGAATTCGCGGCGATCCGTGCCGATCTTGAATGGTGCGGTGCTATGGTGCCGCGACGCGCACCTGGACCACGTCGCACTGGCGCGAACACCATTCACGTATTTCGCCTGAAAGGGATTGTTCCCGTGGACGGTCAGGACTCACGGACAGCACGCCCGCGCAGGACCGGCACGGTGGTGGGGCTGGCCGCCGCCGGGGTGGCGGTCCTGGTGGTGGGGGTGGTGATCGGCCGGTGGGACCTCTTCCCGCCGTCCCCGCAGGCAGCACTCCCGCCGCCCCCGGTCGTGGAGCCGGTGACCGCGTCGTCCGAGCCGGTCCCGGACCCCGTCGCCGGGCCGGGCACCACCTGGTTGGCCGACCTGACGCCCGTCGGCAGCACGTCCATCGACGAGGCGTACGCGGAAAGCCCGTGGAAGGTCGCGACGGCGCGGGTGAGCGGGGTGGAGCACCGAAAGTCCATTTCCGCGACCGGCGCGTGGTGCTCCTCGGCGCAATTGGAGTTCGCGATCGGCGGTGAATACGAACGACTGACCGCGCGGGTCGCCATCTCGGACGACTCACCGGTCACCAAGGCGCTCGACTTCTACGTGCTGGCCGACGGCCGGCGGGTGGGCGAGGTCCCGGACGTCGGCATGACCCCGCAGCGGGTGGACGTCGTCGTCACCGGGGCGAGCCGGCTGACCATCGGCGTGGAACCGACCGCGGCCGACGGCGGCGGCTGCCCGGGACCGGAGCGCATCGGCGTGTGGGCGGACCCGTCGCTGACGCGCGCCGGCCCGGCGTCGGGGTGACGCCGGGCCGGTCGGGCGACGCGGGGACTACTGGTAGCAGGGCTTGTCGAAGGTGAAGCCCTCCGCGGTGGGGCCGGTGAAGAAGTCCTCGACCAGGCCGACGCCGGTGGCCGCCTGCTCGTCCGGCTTGTAGATCAGCGTCTGCCGGAACGTCGACTCGTCCGGCGTGCCGGTGAACTTGCCCGCGCCCTGCGGCAGCATGCCCTCGTAGTCGACGGAGTCGAGCTGCCGCACGGCGTTCAGCACGCCCGCGCGGGTCAGGTCCTTGTTCTCGGCGGCCTTCTGCAGCGCCGCCTTCAGCGGGTAGGCCCAGACCCAGCCCGCGGTGTAGCCGTCGTTCGGGGTGACCGACGGCAGCGCCTCGCGCAGCGCCCGGTGGCCCGGGGTGTCGGTGGCCCAGGACTTCCACGGCGCGGACTGGAGGTACAGGGCCTTGATGGCGGGCGCGGCGGGGCTCTGCATCAGGCCCATGTTCCAGGTGGGCGAGGTGCCGATGAACTTCCCCTTGAAGCCGCGGGCCGCGGTCTGGCCGATGATCACGGCCGCGTCGGTCGGCCCGGTGGTCAGGACGACCACGTCCGGCTGGTTGGCCAGCACGGCGTCGATCGCGCCGCCCTGGTTGTCCTGGCCGGTCTGGGTGACCGCGTCGGCGAACTGCACGCCTCGCTTCTCAGCGGCGATCTCCACACCCGCCGCGGCGTCGTCGCCGTAGTCGCCGGGCAGGTGCACGGCCATGACCTTCTTCGCGCCCAGCTCGTCGACGGCGTAGTCGACGGCGTTCATCGACTCCACGCAGTAGTTCGCGCCGGACTCCAGCACGACCTCCTCGTGGCCCCACAGCGACGTCCACGACGCGGGCACGCTCACCATCTGCGCGTTCTCCAGGTCGGGCAGGATCGCGGCGGTCGTCGGCGAGCCGAGGGTCTGGGTGATGGCCAGGATCTTGCCCTTCATCTCCTGGTACACCTGGTTCTGGATCTGCGGGTTGTACTTGTTGTCCGCCACGTGGGTGGTGACGTCCACGTCGTAGCCGCCGATGCCGCCCTGGTCGTTGACGCGCTTCCAGAACGCCTTCTGCGACTCGGTGATCGGCACGGCCAGGGTCTTGAACGGCCCTTCGGTGAGGTCGGAGATCGTGCCGAGGTAGATGCAGCCGCGGTCGGGGTGGCCCGTGTCCTCGCAGGGTTCGGACGTCACCCCGAAGTCGACCTTGATGCCGCCCTTGCCCTCGACGGCCTCTCCCCCGTCGCCGCCGCGGCAGGCCACGGCGGCCAGCGCCACCACCGACACCAGCGAGAGCACCGCTCTGTGCCTTGCCATCCCATCTCCACCCTTCAACACGAGGTCAGTACGAGAAAGGCCAGGTGCGCCAGTAGTTGCGGACGCGCACCCAGATGCCGAACAGGCCCCGCGGCTCGACGATCAGGAACACCACGATCAGCAGCCCGTAGAGGACCGCCTCGACCTGGAACACGGTGACCGCGCCGGTCGCGTCGGAGCTGATGAACGGCAGCACCGCGGGCAGCTCCCGGGTGACGCGCGGCAGCAGCGTGATGAACAGGGCGCCCATGATCGCGCCCGAGATGGTGCCCGCGCCGCCGATCAGCACCATGGCGATGTACTGCACGGACAGCAGCAGGCCGAACGAGCCGGGGTCGAAGAACCCGTTGACCACGAACAGCAGCGAGCCCGCCACGCCGGCGTAGAAGGAGGACACGGCGAACGCCAGCGCCTTGTAGCGGGACAGGTCGACGCCGATGACGGCCGCCGCGAGGTCCCGGTCGCGCACCGCGGCGAACGCCCGCCCGATCCGCGACCGCACCAGGTTGCGGGCGAGCACGGCGAAGACCACCAGGAGGACGAACATCAGCAGGTACAGCTGCTGCGGCCCGGTGAAGAACTCCGAGGGCCGGTCCAGCCGCACCCCGAACAGCTCGGGCACCGCCGCCGGCCGCCCCACGCCCGGCCCGCCGGTCAGCGACGTCCACTCGCGGAACACGTGCTCGCCGAGGAACACCAGCCCGAGCGTGACGATCGCCAGGTACAGCCCGCGCAGCCGCACCGCCAGCGGCGCCACGACCAGCCCGGCGAGCCCCGCCACCAACCCGGACGCCAGCAGCCACACGGGCAGCGACGTGACGCCGAACCCGAGGACCCGCCCGTCGGGGTCGCCGGACAGCGCCGCGCCGGTGTAGGCGCCGATGGCGAGGAAGAACGCGTGCCCCAGCGACACCTGCCCGGCGTAGCCGGTGACGATGTTGAGCCCGATCGCCCCGATGGCCGCGACGAACCCGGTGGCGAGCAGCATCAGCAGGTCGTCGGTGATCAGGAACGGCACGAGCAGCGCGAACGCCACCAGCGCCCCCGTCCACGCCCGCTTGGGCCGGGTGTTGAGGAACGCGGTGTCCTGCGCGTAGGACGTGTAGAGCTCCGGACGACCCTTCACAGGCGCTCCACCTCCCGGCTGCCGAACAGCCCGTAGGGCTTCACCAGCAGCACGACCAGCATCAGCACGTACGGCGCGACCAGCGCGAAGTTCGGTCCCAGCCACGGCGCGGCGCCGTCCTGGTAGGTGCCGACGAGCGATTCGACGACGCCGACGGCCAGCCCGCCGACCACCGCGCCGCCCAGCGAGTCGAGGCCGCCGAGGATGATCGCGGGCAGGGCCTTGAGCGCCACGATCCACAGCTGCTGGTCGACGCCCGCGCCGGTGGCGACGAACACCCCGGCCAGCGCCGCCAGGCCGCCCGCGATGGCCCAGGACAGGGCGAACACGGACCCGACCGAGATGCCCTGCGCCAGCGCGACCTCCTGGTCGTGGGCGACGGCGCGCATGGCCAGCCCGACCCGGGAGAAGCGGAAGAACGCGAACAGCACGCCCACCACGAGGACGGTGGTCCCGAACATCACCAGGTACCGCTGCTGGACGTCCACGCCGAGCAGCGTCACCGTGTCCAGGCCCCACGGGTCGCCGACCTGGCGCACGTCGAGCCCGATGAACGCGTTGGTGACCACGCGCACCACCACGTCCACGCCGATGGTGATGATGGCGACCACGAACACCGGCTTGCCGATCATGGGCCGCAGCACGGTCCGCTCCACGCCCAGCGCCAGCACGGCGATGAGCAGCGCGGCGAGCGGCACGGCCACGAAGAACCCGAGGTCCGCCGACAGGTAGCTGACCAGCACGGCGCCCGCGAGCATGAACGCGGGCTGGGCGAAGCTGATCACCCGCGTCGACTTGTAGATGATCACGAACCCGACGGCCAGCAGGGCGTAGATCGACCCCGTGCCCAGGCCCCGGACCAGGGACTGGAGGAACTCGCTCACGAGCGCCCCCCTGCGTCGGCGCGCCCCGCCGCGTCGGTGCGGCCCGCGTCGGTGCGGCCCGCGCCCGTCCCGCCGAGGTACATGTCCTCCACGAGGTCGCCGTAGACCTTGGCCAGCGCCGACCGCTTCACCTTCTGCGTCGCGGTCAGCTCGCCGTCCTCGTGGTCGAGCTCCTTGGGCAGCACCCGGAACTTCTTGACCTGCTCGACGGACGCGAACCGCTCGTTGACCTCCAGCACGATCCCCCGCACCAACTCCCGCACCTCGTCCTTCTCCGCGAGGTCGCGGTAGGTGGTGTAGGCGAGCTTGCGCTGCCTGGCCCAGTGGCCGACGGTGTCGTGCTCGATGCCGATGAGCGCCACGAGGTACGGGCGCTGGTCGCCGAGCACGATCGCCTCCTTGACGTACGGCGAGGTCTTGAGCGCGTTCTCGACCTCGGAGGGGGCGACGTTCTTGCCGCCGGCGGTGATGATGATGTCCTTCATGCGGTCGGTGATGCGCACGTGCGTGCCGTCGACCCACTCGCCGACGTCGCCGGTGCGCAGCCAGCCGTCGTCGGTCGTGGCGCGGCGGGTGGCGTCCTCGTCGCGCCAGTAGCCCGCGAACACGCCGGGGTGCCGGGTCTGGATCTCGCCGTCGTCGGCGATGCGCAGCTCCACGCCGGGCTGCGGTTCGCCGACCGTGCCGACCTTGACCCGGCCGGGCCGGTTGCCGGTGGCGATCGCGCTGTTCTCGGTCATCCCGTACACCTCGTGCACCGGCACGCCGATGCCCATGAAGAACCGCAGCACCTCCGGCGAGATGGGGGCGGCGCCGGACGCGGCGTAGCGGACGTGCCGCATCCCGATGCGCGTCTTGAGCGCCCGGTAGCAGAAGACCCAGCCGACGGCGTACCACGCGCGCGTCGCCGCCGTGTGCCGGCCGCCGTTGCGGACCAGCGCGTCACCGAGCCGGCCGGCCACGCCCAGCCAGAACCGGGTCGTGACCCGCTTGAGCCGGGTGGCGCTCGCCGCGCTGATCGTGATCGACGCCAGCACCTTCTCCCAGATGCGGGGCACCGCGAACAGGATCGTCGGCTGCACCTCGCGCAGGTTCGCCTGCACCGTCTCGATGGACTCGGCGAAGTGCACCTGGATGCCGGCCGAGGCGCTGAACCAGGTGGTGAAGATGCGCTCGGCGACGTGGCACAGCGGCAGGTAGGACAGCGTGAGGTCGCGCGGCGACGGCGGCGGCGAGGTGAACCCGCCGCCCTCGACCAGGGTCTTCACCGCGAACTCGACGTTGGCGACGGTCAGCATCGCGCCCTTGGGCGGCCCGGTGGTGCCGGAGGTGTAGATCAACGTCGTGACGTCGTCCTGCTCCACCTGGCGCATCCGCCGGTCCACCGCGTCCGGGTGCTCCTCGCGGTGCGCCGCGCCGAGGGCCAGGAAGTCGTCCCAGGGCAGCAGCAGCGGGTTGTCGTAGTGCCCCCGGACGCCGCGCGGCTCCAGGTAGACGATGCGCTCCAGGTCGGGCAGCGCGTCGAGCACGGCCAACGCCTTGTCGACCTGCTCCTGGTCCTCGGCGATCAGCACCCGCGCGCCGGAGTGCGACAGCAGGTAGGCGACCTCGCTCGCCGGGTTGGTCGGGTACAGGCCGACGGTCACCGCGCGCACGGCGACCGCGCCGAGGTCGGCGTACAGCCACTCGCGCCGGTTCTCGGCGTGGACCGCGACCCGGTCGCCGGGGTCGACGCCGAGCGCCAGCAGGGCGTGCCCGACCAGCTCCACCCGCTCCCAGTAGGCCGACCAGGTGACCTCCTGCCAGATGCCGAAGTCCTTGGCGCGCAGCGCGACCGCGTCCGGGTGGGTGTGCGCGCGGTCGCGCACGCGGGTGACGACCGTCGTGGGCGCGGTCACGCCGCACCTCCCGCGCTCCGGTGCGCCTCGCCCAGGTAGGCGCGCACCACGTCCGGGTCCCGCTGCACCTCGGCGGGCGTGCCGGTGCGGATGGGCTTGCCGAAGTCGAGCACCATGACCCGGTCGGCGAGGTCCATGACCAGGCCCATGTCGTGCTCGACCATGACCATCGCGATGCCCAGCTCGTCGCGGACGTCGTTGACGAAGCGGGCCATGTCCTCGGTCTCCTCGACGTTCATGCCCGCCACGGGCTCGTCGAGCAGCAGCACCTTCGGCTCCATCGCCAGCGCCCGGCCCAGCTCGACGCGCTTCTGCACGCCGTAGGGCAGCAGGCCGACGGGTAACCGCCGCCACTGCTCCAGTTCGAGGAAGTCGACGACCCGCTCCACCGCGGCCCGGTTCGCCAGCTCCTCGCGCCGGGCCCGGCCGACCCAGGCGAACGCGGCGAGCGCGCCGTAGCGCATGTGGTTGTGCCGGCCGAGCATGAGGTTGTCGACCACGGTCAGGTGGGCGAACAGCTCGATGTTCTGGAACGTCCGGGCGATGCCCAGCGCGGCGATCCGGTGCGGCCGGGTGCCGAGCACCTCGCGGCCCTCGAACCGCACCGAGCCGGACCCCGGCCGGTACACGCCCGACAGCACGTTGAAGATCGACGTCTTGCCCGCGCCGTTCGGGCCGATGATCGCGAACAGCTCGCCCGCGTCGACGTGGAACGACACGCCGTCGACGGCCGTGACGCCGTCGAACGCGAGCGTCACGTCGGTCATCTCCAGGACGGGGTTCACGACAACCACCGCTTCCGCCGCTTGTAGTGCTTCACGTCGCGGAACGACCGCACCGCGCCCTCGGCGCGCAGGCCCAGGTAGAACTCGCGCACGTCCTCGTCGGCCAGCAGCGCGGCGGCGGGCTTGTCCATCACGACCCTGCCGGTCTCCAGCACGTAGCCGTGGTCGGCGATGGACAGCGCCATGGTGGCGTTCTGCTCGACCAGCAGCACGGTCGTGCCGTCGTCGTTGATCTTCACGATGAGGTCGCGGATCTGCTGCACCATGAGCGGGGCGAGGCCCAGGCTGGGCTCGTCCAGCAGCAGGTAGCGCGGCTCGGACATGAGCGCCCGGCCGATCGACAGCATCTGCTGCTCGCCGCCGGACAGGTAGCCCGCGCTCTGCTTGCGCCGCTCCCGCAACCGGGGGAACAGCGCGTACATGCGCTCCAGGTTCCGCTTGACCGCGCGCGGTCTGCTGTGCCCGCCGACGCGGAGGTTCTCCTCCACGGTCAGCTCGGCCAGGATGCGCCTGCCCTCCAGCGCCTGCTTCACGCCCAGGGACGCGATCCGCGCGGGCGGCGCCCGGTGGATCGGCGTGCCGTCCAGCGTGACCTCGCCCCTGGTGACCTTGCCGTCGTGCACGTCGAGCAGGCCGGACAGCGCCCGCAGCAGGGTGGTCTTGCCCGCGCCGTTGGCGCCCAGGAGGGCGACGATCCGCCCTTCCGGGACCCGCAGGCTCACGCCGCGGAGCACCAGCATCACGTCGTCGTAGACCACCTCAAGGTTGTTCGCCTCGAGCACCGGCGCCTCCGTGGCATGCCTCCGTGGGATGACGGGGAGGCGGCCAGTATGGCCCCGATCACAGCGTTAACTACCACCGTTCGCAAACCGTGATGAACCCGACCGCGGCCTGTTCGGCTTTCTCGATTCTGTTGCTCAGTCCTGTGTGGACGGGTGTAGCCCACCTGGTCGCCGGGTATGCCCCCGGCGACGGACCCGGGGGGTCGGGAGGGAGCGCTCGCCATCATGAACGGCTCGGACGTGGAGCTCAGGATGGCGGCGAAGCCGGCCTACCTCTCGACCGTGCGCGCCGTCGCGGGCGCGATGGCCCGGTCGACGCCGTCGCTGGCCATCGACCTGGTGATCGCCGTCGACGAGGCGTGCACGGCGCTCATCGCACGGGCGCAGGCGCACGCGGAGCTGTGGTGCCGGTTCGTCCGCGACGGTGATTCCGTTCGGTTTCACGCAGAGGTCCGGTCATCGGCCGTCACCGTTCCCGATCACCACTCGTTGTACTGGCGGGTCGTCAGCTCCGTGACCGACGCGGTGGCCACCTGGGTGGACGGGGACGGCAGGTTGTTGGTCGAGTTGAGGTGCCGGGCATGAACGCGGTGGACTACCAGCCGATGTTCCAGGAGTTGGCGAAGACCGATGGGAGCAGGCACCAGGAGGTGCGCGACCGGCTCGTCACCGAGCACCTCCCGTTGGCGGAGCACATAGCCGACCGCTTCGCCGAGCGCGGCGAGTCGGTGGAGGACCTCCGCCAGGTCGCGGCCGTCGGGCTGATCAACGCCGTGGATCGGTTCGACGTCACGCGCGGCATCGACTTCCTCGCGTTCGCCGTGCCCACCATCACCGGCGAGGTGCGGCGGTACCTGCGCGACCAGGGGTGGGCGGTGCGCGTGCCGCGGCGGCTCAAGGAGCTGTGCGCCGCCATCGACGGCGCGCGGGTCGAGCTGGCCCGCCGGGTCGGCCGCACCCCCACGCCCAGCGAGGTCGCCCGGCACCTGGGGATCGAGCTGGACGAGGTGTACGAGGGGCTGCACGCGACCTCCGCGTACCACCTGCTGTCGCTCGACGAGCACGACGAGCTGACCACCACCGAGGGCCTGGTGTCCGACGACCCGGCGCTGGAGGTCGTCGAGCTCCAGCACGCGCTCGACCCGATGCTGCGGGGGCTGCCGAAGCGGGAGCGGCGGATCGTCGTGCTGCGGTTCTTCCAGAACATGACGCAGAGCCAGATCGCCGACTCCGTCGGGGTCTCGCAGATGCACGTCTCGCGGTTGTTGAGCCGATCGCTGGCCCGCCTGCGCGATTTGCTCGATGATTAGCGGGCCCCGGCAGCGCTGAGGGGCGTCACCGGAAGGGGTGGTCACCGTGGTGGCTCGCCTGCTGACCCTCGCCTGGCCCCAACGCGCCGCCCTGACCCTGGGCGTGCTCCTCGTCCTGTGGGGCGTGTTCGACCTGCTGACCGGCCGCGTGCCGCTCGGCGTGCTGCACCTGGCGACCGGCGCGCTGGTCGGGGTGGGCGCGCCGAGCACGAGGGCGGTGCGGCCGATCGGGGCGCTGCTGGGCGTGGTGTTCCTGGTGGTGTTCGCGTTCGGGGTGGGGCAGGACGGCGGGGCGGTGGACGCGGGGTTCGCGGGCAACGCCGTGCACCTGCTGGTGGGTTTCGCCGCGGTGGCCGTGGCGGAGAGCTGCGCGTGGTGCGAGCAGCAGGCCCGCCGAGCCGCCCGCGCGCACAAGATCAGCCCTTAGCGTCCCTTCTCCCGCTTCTCCCCTGGCCCCGCCGCCGCGCCCCCGCACCACGACGTCACACATCCGCGGAGGTACCCACCTCCGTGTCCTGAACTGCGACACCTGCGTGTGAGCGATGGTGTCGCAGTGGTTGCCCTGCGCAACTTGGGGGTACCTCCTGGGTGACCACAAGCCAGGAGGGTCAGATGCACACGGAAAGCCTGAACAGCGTCATCGGCGTCGAGGGGCCGTTCGTGTCGGTGTTCCTGGACGTCGGTGAGCACGTGGACCTGCGCTGGCGGGCGATGCGCGACCAGCTCCAGGCACAGGGGGCCGACGCGTACCTGGTCGCCTTGGCGCACAACGCGATCACGTCCGGCGAGACGCCGCGCGGCCTGGCCGGTCGCGGTCTGGTGGTCGGCGGCGGCCGGGTGCTGGTCGACCGGTACGTGCCGGTCCCGCCCACCGGCTACACCGCCCGCTCCGGCCGGCTGCCGTACGTGCTGCCGTTGATCGACCTGTCCGAACCCCTGCTGCCGCACGTGGTGGTGCAGGTGGACGAGCACGGCGCGGACCTGCGCGGCGTCGACGCCACCGGCCGACCGGTGGCGGTGGCCTCGGTCGGCGCCCGCCGCCCGGACCGCTTCCTGGACGCCACCGAGGTGGCCGACGTGACCCAGGAGGCGACCGCCCTGGTCGACCGCCTGGACGCGCAGCTGCTCGTCCTGGCCGGCCCGCTGTCGGGCAGGCGCTCGCTGAGGGTCGCCCTCCCCACCCGCTACCACCACCTGGTGGTCGAGATGGAGGGCCAGGCCGACCAGGCGGTCCTCCACCTGGCGGGCCGCGCCAACCAGGACGCGCGACGGGCGGTGGTCGAGCGCTTCCGCGACGAGTCGAGCCGCCTGACCGGCCGGGCCGTGCACGGCCTGGACGCCGTGGTCGGGGCCCTGGACACGGGCCGCGTCTCGACCCTGCTGGTCACCGACACCCTCGTGGGCTCGCGCGAGGTCGACGGCGGCCGGGCCGACGAGGTCCTCCCGCTGCGGGCCATCGCCGCCGGGGCCGAGATCGTGGTGGTCGGGGGTGCGATCCGCCTGCACGAGGACGTCGGGGCGCTGCTCTCCGAGTAGCCCGGCGCGGCGGTCGGGCTCCTAGCAGCCCGGCCCCGCGAGCACCACCGCTACCTACCCACCGCCACGCGCCACCGCCGCGCACCACGCACCACCGCCACGCACCACGCGCGCACCGCCCGCTCCCACCACCCCGGCACCCGAGCCGGGCGGGGGGCGGGCGGGTCGTCGTCAGCGGGTCGTCGTCAGCGGGTTCGGCGGCTGCGGGGACTGCGGCGGGGCCAGGGGTGCCGGCTCCGGCGGGGTCCGCGGGGCTTGCGCGGGTCGTGTGGTTCGACGGTGGTGTGGTCGGCCGGTTTCCTCATGTTCCAACCGATGACGGTAACGGCGTTTTCGTACATGTTCGGGCCGATGATCACCCGATCGTGTCCCCACACCGCCCGTAACCGCAGCTCACAGCCCCGCAACTCACAGCCCTGAAACTCAGGCCCCGCGCTCACAGCCCTGAAACTCACAGCCCGCCGACCCTACCGCTTCTTCCTCAACAGCCGCAGCACGGCGCGCTCCACCTCCTCGCGCTCCGCCGACCGCGGCCGGATGACCACGCCGTCGTGGAACGCCCGCACGACCCTCGGGTCGATGTACGACTTCCGCGCCACGGCCGGCGTGTTGCCGAGGTGCTCCGACACCTCCCGCGCGACCGCCGCCTCCACCCGCTTGCGCCCGCGCTGCGACTCCGGCCTGCCCTCCCGGGCGAACGCCGCCGCCGCCAGCACGGTCGCGTGCCACGTCCTCATGTCCTTGACGGAGAACTCCGTCCCGACCATCTCCTTGAACCGCTGGTTCACGTCGTCCGACCCGACCTGCCACCCGTTCGCGTCGACCAGCAGCCGCTCCTCGGACCCCTCCCGCCCGCGCAGCAGCGCCCGCACCGCCTTCGCCAGCGCCGCGTCCTCGACGGCGGTGGTGAACTGGATGCCGCCCTTCGCCGGGTAGCAGAAGTCGACGACCCTCCCCCGCACCGACACGTGCGAGCACAGCAGCGTCGCCACGCCGTGCGTGCCGTTGTCCGTGGCGTACGTCTCGCCGCCGACCCGGAACACGCCCTGGTCGAGCACGGCCAGCGCCACCGCCAGCACCCGTTCGCGGGTCCGGCCGCGGCCGTCCAGCGCCTGCCGCACCTCCTGCCGGAACGCGGGCAGCGCGGGCGCCAGCGCCAGCACCCGGTCGTGCTTCTCCTCGTCGCGGTCCTGCCGCCAGCGCTCGTGGTAGAGGTACTGGCGACGCCCCGCCGCGTCGGTGCCGACGGCCTGGATGTGGCCGTTCGGGTGGGGGCACACCCACACGTCGCGCCAGGCGGGCGGGATGACGAGGGCCTCGATCCGCTCGCGGGACTCCGCGTCGACGGGGTTGCCCTCGGCATCGGTGTAGCTGAACCCCCGGCCGCGCGGGCGGCGGCGCCAGCCCGGGGCCGACGGGTCGCTGCGGCGGAGTCTCACCAGGCGCGGTCTCACCCGGCGCGTGTTCCCGGCGGTCACGGCCCGAAACACGAGGGTTGAATTCCCGCCCGATTGGGTATGTGGACCGTCATGACACCGCCGTGGACCGTGGGGGTCGAGCAGGAGTTCCTGCTCGTGGACCCCGAATCGCGCCGACCGGTGCCGCTGGCCGAGTCCGTGGCGCAGCACGCCGGGGCGCGGTTGGACGTGCAGCGGGAGCTGACGCCGTTCCAGATCGAGGTCGCGACGCCGGTGTGCGACACCACCGAGCAGCTCTTCGAGCAGGTGCTGCTGGGCCGCACCCACCTGGCCAAGGCCGCGCACGCCGCGGGGTGCCGGTTGATGGCCTCGTCGGTGCCCCCGATCGGCACGGCCGGGCCCCCGCCGGGCACGGACGACCCGCGCTACCGGTTGATGGAGTACTCGCACCGCAAGATGATCGGCGGCTCCGGGGTGTGCGGGATGCACGTCCACGTGGGCGTGCCGGACGCGGACACGGCGATCCGGGTGGGCAACGCGCTGCGCCCGTGGCTGCCGACGCTGCTGGCGCTGAGCGCCAACTCGCCGATCGAGCAGGCCGAGGACACCGGGTACGCGAGCTGGCGCTCGATCGTGTGGTCGCGCTGGCCGATCAGCGGCCCGCCGCCGCACCTGGGGTCGGCCGCCGAGTACGAGGCGCTGGTCGCCTCGCTGGAGGCGACCGAGGTGCTGCTCGACACGGGGATGGTCTACTGGGACGTCCGGCCGTCCGAGCAGCACCCGACGGTCGAGGTCCGGGTCACCGACGTGCCGATGACGGCCCGCGAGGCGGTGGTGCTCGCCGAGCTGATCAGGGCGTTCGCCCGGACCGCGGCCGAGTCGGCCGACGCGGAGCGGGTGGACGACCTGCTGCTGAAGGCCGCTTACTGGCGCGCGTCGCGCGACGGGGTGGACGGGTTGGCCGTCGACCCGCGCGACGGCAGGCTGCTGCCCGCCCGGGACCTGCTGGCCGAGTTGGTGCGGTGGTGTGACACTGCCCTCGGTGACGCGGGTGCGCGGTCACTGGTCGAGGATCACCTGGAGTGGTTGCGCGCTCACGGGAGCGGTGCCGCGCGGCAACGCCGCGCGTTCGGTGCGTCACCGGACGCCCGTGAACTCGTGGACCTGGTCCTGGCCGCGACGGTCGACGACGGCCGTTGAGTATTACCGTGAAGTACGCGCCGCACCGGCGGCGGGTGAGTGAGAGGAGAACCGGCGTGCCAGATCCCGCGGCGACGCTCGCTTCCGTGCGGGTCGAGAGGCCGGCGGACGGCGTTGTGGTGCTGCACGTGTCCGGCGAGTTGGACACGAGCAGCGCCGACGAGCTGGCCCGACCGCTGAAGGAGCACCTGGTCGAGAACGCCCGAGGAGTGGTGGTGGACCTCGGCGGCGTCCGGTTCCTCGGTTCGGCGGGGTTGGAGTCGCTGGTGGTGGGCAACCAGCGGGCGGACTCGTTGGGAGTCTCGCTGGTGCTCGTCGCCACGACCAGGGCGACCGTGCGGCCGATCCAGGCGACCGGGTTGGACGCGGTGTTCACCGTGGTCGGCTCGGTCGAGGAGGCGTTGGCCCGCTTCTAGGGCGGTTTCCGGGGCGACGTGGACACGGAGGGCGCGGCTCCCGCGAG
>NZ_JBPKJK010000052.1:0-54900 GCF_051756985.1 Saccharothrix sabaoui | reverse complement strand
GTGCCGAACGGCACCTGGCTCTTCTCACCCTCGTCGTCCTCGAAGACGACCTTGCCGGTGACCTTGCCCACGGGTTCTCCTCTGTCGGCGGACACCCGTACACCCGCGAACGGCCGCCGGCGTTGCACCGGCGGCGCGTCGCGGCTCAGGCCCGGGTGAGGCCCTTGTCGTCCTCGGCGTAGCGGTCGCCGCAGTCGGGGCACGTCAGCGACGCGTCCAGGCGCTGCCCGCAGGCGCACACCCAGCCCTTGTGGCGGGCCGGGTTGCCGGCGACGAACGCGTGCGCCGGCACGTCCTTCGTCACCACGGACCCGGCCGCCGCGAAGGCGTGCTCGCCGATCTCGACGCCGCACACCACGACGGTGCCCGCGCCGAGCGTCGCGCCCCGCCGCACCAGCGTGGTCAGCAGCTCGTCGCCGCCCCGCTTGATCGCCGCGCGCGGGCGCAGGTCGTTGGTGAACAGCACGTTGGGGCCGAGGAACACCTCGTCCTCGCACGTCACGCCGTCGTACACGAGGGTGCCGTTCTTCACCGTCACCCGGTCGCCCAGCACGGCGCGGCCCTCCACGAAGGCACCGTCGCAGATGTTGCAGTCGCGGCCGACGCGGGCGCCCGGCAGCACGTGCGCGAACGCCCACACGCGCGTGCCGTCGCCCACCTCGTCGCTCTCGCACAACCCCTTGGGGTGGACGAAGACGTTCACCGCACGGCCTCCGCCAGCGCCTCGACGACCCGCTCCTGCTGGGCGGGCGTGATCTCCGGGAACAGCGGCAGCGACAGGATCTCCCCCGCCGCGGCCTCGGCCACCGGGAAGTCGCCGGGCGCGTGGCCCAGGTTCTCGAACGCGCCGGTCAGGTGGACCGGGGTCGGGTAGTGGATGCCCGCGCCGACGCCCGCCGCGTGCAGGGCCTTGAGCACCCGGTCGCGCTCGGCGACGCGCACCACGTACAGGTGCCACACGGGCAGGTTGCCGTCCAGCACGACGGGCGTGGTCACGCCGTCCACGCCGGCCAGCAGCCCGGTGTACCGGTCGGCGGCGGCGCGGCGGGCCGCGTTCCAGCCCTCCAGGCGGCGCAGCTTCGCGGACAGCACCACGGCCTGGAGCGTGTCGAGGCGGCTGTTGAAGCCGAGCACGGTGTGCTCGTACTTGCGCGGCGACCCATGCTGGCTGAGCAGCCGCACGGCTTCGGCCAACGACGCGGACGAGGTGAGCACGGCCCCGCCGTCGCCGTAGGCGCCGAGGTTCTTGCCGGGGTAGAAGCTGGTCGCGGCGAGGTCGCCGAGACCGCCCACGGGCACGTCGTGCCGCCGCGCGCCCTGCGCCTGCGCCGCGTCCTCGACGATCGGCACGCCGAACGCCCTCAGCTCCTCCACCGGGGCGGCCTGGCCGTACAGGTGCACCGGCAGCAGCGCCTTGGTGCGCGGCGACAGCGCGTCGGCCACCAGCGAGGTGTCGAGGAGCCCGGTGTCGGCCGCGCAGTCCACGAGCACCGGCGTGGCACCGGTCCGGGCGACCGCCTCGGCGGTGGCGATGAACGTGTTGGCGGGCACGACGCACTCGTCGCCGGGACCCACGTCCAGGGCGCGCAGCGCCAGTTCCAGGGCGTCGGTGCCGTTGCCGACGCCGACGCAGTGGGCGACGCCCTGGTAGGCGGCGAACTCCGCCTCGAAGGCGGCGACCTGCCGCCCCCCGATGAACGCGGTGGTCCTGAGGACCTCCGCCCAGCCCTCGGCGACCTCGTCGGCCACCTGCTCGTGCTGGGCACCCAGGTCGACCAGCGGGATGTCGATCACGAACCGTTCCCCTCTCGCAGCCTCCGGGCGGGGTTCCCCGCCCAGACCTCACCCGCGGGCACGTCCGTGAGCACCACCGAGCCCATGCCCACCACCGCGCCCGCGCCGATCGACACGCCCTCCCGGACCGCCGAGCCCTGTCCGAGGTAGGCGCCCTCACCCACGCGCACCGACCCGCCGAGCGACGCGCGGCCGGCGAACGTGACGCCGTCGCCCACCTCGTCGTCGTGCGTGACCAGCACGTGCGGCATGGCGACGACGTGCGCCCCCAGGCGCAGCGGTGTCGTCACCACCGCTCCGGCGAGCAGGACCGTCCCCGGTCCCACCACCGCGCCGGCGGCCACCGAGGCCGCCGGGTGCACCACGGACGCGTACCGGTCCTCCGGCAGGCCGAGCCGGGCCACCACGCCCAGCCGGCCGCGGGGCCGGTGCGCGTTCGCCACGCACACCAGCACCGCCGCGTCGGTCATCTCGTGCACCAGGTCCGACCCGCCGATGACCGGCAGGCCGTCCAGGTCCGCGCCGCGCCGCGCCGGGTCGTCGTCCAGCGCGCCGACGGGTCGCCACCGCTCCGGGAGGAGGCGGACGGCCGCGAGGACCTCGCGGGCCAGTCCGCCGCCGCCCACCAGCAGCAGGGGTCGTGGTGTCGTGCTCATCCGGTGGTGAACACGACGTCGACCCAGTAGTTGCCGCCCGAGTAGGACTGCTCCGGGAAGCCCGTGCCCGCCTTGAAGAGCCCGTTCGGCGCGCCCTCGACGGAGGCCGGGGCGCTCAGCGGCGGCGCGGTCACCGAGTTGCCCATGAAGTACCCGGTGTCGACCGAGTAGTGGCCGTTCGGGGCGGTGTAGGAGGCCACGTAGCTCGTCCCCGCGTTGACCAGGACCGGTTGGCTGAACACGAGGGTCTGCCAGCCGGTCGCCGTCTCGTTCTGGAACGTGCCGGTCGCCATCACCTGGCCGGTCGCCGACCACAGCGTGCCGGTGTGCGTGCCGGTGTTGCCCGCGCCCTTGAAGAACTTCACGCCGGTGACCGTCCCGTTCGCCGAGGGCACGAACCGCACGCCCAGCTCGAAGGGGTCGCCCTCGTCGGCCGACTGGACCGTCGGCACGGTGGCCGCGCTGAACAGCGAGCACGGGCAGGCGCCCGCGGTCGTCGTGGTGAACGACCAGGTGGTCGGCGCGGCCATCAGGTTGCCGTAGACGTCCGCGATCCGCAGGCTCGCCGTGTACGTCGTCCCGCCGCCCAGGGGCGCGGCCGGCGTCCACGTCACCTGCTGCTGGCTCGCCGACAGGGTCAGCGCGCCCGCGAGCTTCGCGCCGCCGGCGTCGACCAGGGTGAACTGGGCCGAGCCGAGGTCGACCGGTTCGTCGAACGCCGCGGTCAGCGGCGAGGTCCGGGACACCCCGGTGGCGTTCGCCAGCGGCGTGCGCTCGGTGACCACCGGCGGCGTGTTGTCGGTGTTGGGCAGGTAGACGACGTCGACCCAGTAGTTGCCGCCGCCGTAGGAGTTCGTCGGGTGGCCGGTGCCGGAGCGGTAGACGCCGTTGCCGCCGTCGCCCGCGGCCGGCGCGCTCAGCGGCCCGGAGGCCACCGAGTAGCCGCTGAAGTACCCGGCGTCCACCGAGTACCGGCCGGCGGTCGTGGTGTACGAGGCGGTGTAGGTGACGCCCGTCTGCACGTAGACCGGTGCGGCGAAGACCAGCGTCTGCCAGCCGGTCGCCGTCTCGTTCTGGAACGCGCCGGTCGCCATCACCTGACCGGTCGGGGACCACAGGGTGCCGGTGTGGGTGCCGGTGTTGCCCGCGCCCTTGTAGAACTTCACGCCGGTGATCTGGCCACCCGCGGTCGGGGTGAACCGGACGCCCAGCTCGAAGGTGCCGCTGTCGGCCGCCGCCGGGACGGTCGGCACGGTGGCGGGGCTGAACAGCGAGCACGGGCAGATCACCGTCGGGGACGTGGTGAACGACCACGTCACCGGCTCCGGCAGCGGGTTGCCGTTGGCGTCGGCGATCAGCACGCTCGCCGTGTAGCGGGTGTTCGCGACCAGCTTCGCCGACGGCGTCCAGGTGACGGTCCTCTGGTCGCCGGACAGCGACAGCGAGCCGGTGAGCTTCGCGCCGCGCGGGTCGGCCAGGAAGATCTGCGCGGACGCCGGGTCGAGGGCCTCGGTGAACGTCGCGGTGAGCGGGGCGGTCGCGGCCACGCCGGTGGCGTCCACGCCCGGCGACCGGGCGGTCATGGTCGGCGGGGTGGTGTCGCCGTTGAGGCCGTTGCGGTAGACGACGTCGACCCAGTAGTTCGTCGCGTTGTAGGTCGACTCGGGGAACCCGCCGCCCGCGCCGTAGCGGTAGACGCCGTTGGGGCCGTCCACGCCGTCGGCCAGGGCCCGCAGGCCCGCGTAGCTCGCGCCCACGCCGGCGAACCCGCCGGGCGTGACCGAGTAGCGGCCGTTGGGCGCGTAGTACGACACGATGTAGGTGGTGTTCGCCTGCACCTGGACCGGCGAGGCGAACGTCAGCTTCTGCCAGCCGGCGGCGGTCTCGTCCTGGAACGTGCCGGTGGCCATGATCAGGCCGGTGGACGACCACAGGGTGCCGGTGTGCGTGCCGCTGTTGCCCGCGCCCTTGAAGAAGCGGATGCCCAGCACCTCGCCCTTGCCGTTGAAGCGGACCTTGGTGCCCACCTCGATCGGGGTGGTGTCGTCGGCGGTGTACGTGGCGGGCCGGGCGAAGTCGTCCCAGACCGTGCACGGGCAGGTGGCCGGCCGGGTCGCGCCGGTGGTGAACGTCCAGGTCGTCTGCACGGTCTGGTTGCCCGCCGCGTCCTTGACGCGCAGGGCCGCGGTGTAGGAGGTGTTCGGGGTCAGCGGCGCGCTCGGCGTGAACGCGACCGTCTTGTCCCCGTTGGACAGCGCGGTCGAGCCGGACACCGCGCCGCTCGGGCCGGTGACCGTGAACTGCGCGGACCCGGGTGCGATGACCTCGTCGTAGGTGCCGGAGACGGCCGGCGTGAGCGACACCGTGCCCTCGCCGCTGAGCGGGTTGTTCGACACCAGCAGCGGCGCGCGCAGGTCGGGGCCGGGGTCCGGCGCCCACACGACGTCGACCCAGTAGTTGCTGCCCCAGTGCGACTGCGTCGGGAAGCCCGTCGAGCCGAACCGGAACAGGCCGTTGACGCCGTCCACGCCGTTCTTGAGGCCGGTCATCGGCTCCAGGTGGCGCTCCTGCTGGAAGAAGTACTCCAGGTCGTAGGAGTAGTGCCCCTTGGGCGCGAAGTACGACACGACGTAGGTGGTACCGCCGGTGACCGCGACGGGTTGCGCGAACACCAGGGTCTGCCAGCCGGTCACCGTCTCGTCCTGGAACGTGCCGGTCGCCATCACCTGACCGGTGGAGGACCACAGCGTGCCGGTGTGCGTGCCGGTGTTGCCGGGCCCCTTGTAGAACTTCACGCCGCGCACGTAGCCGTCGCTGTTGGCGCGCCACTTCACGCCCAGCTCCAGCGGCGACGGGTCGCCGCTGTCCGCGGTGTCGGGCACGTCGTTGTTCGTGAACAGGCCGCACGGGCAGGTGCGGGCGGTGACGCCCGGGGTGGCGACGACGGGGGTGGACAGGTTGAGCGAGTCGTCGACCGCGCGGACCCGCAGGCTCGCGGGACCGGACTTCCCCGGCGTGTAGGTGTAGCTCCACGAGGTCTGCCCGGCCTGCCACACCGCCGGGTGCCAGCGGGTGCCGCCGTCGGTGGACACCTCGACGCCCGCGACCCGGCCGGCGGCGTCGGCCACCGTGCCGGCGAACGCGTAGGGGGTGCCGACCGACGACACCGGCGGGACGGAGGTGAACGCCACCGTCGGCGCGGCGGCGTCACCGGTGGCGGTCGCCTGCACCAGGCCCGGCTGGAGGGTGGTCGCCTGCACGCCCATGTCGGCCAGGAAGTTGACCGTGGCCTGCTTCATCCGGATGTCGGAGGTCGGCGTGTTGGTGAGGAACGCGTGCTCGTCGTCCACGCCCCACGCCCACTGCACCGTGCCCGCGCCGAACACGAGGGCGCCGCTGGGGTGCTTGTAGTAGGTGATGGCGTGGGTCTTGGTGTCCGGCGTGTAGAGGTCGCCGTGGTTCTGGAGCACGTACGGGCCGTCGTCCATGGTGACCGTGGTGCGCGAGAGCTGCGCCACGCCCGGCGGCTGGAAGCCGTTGTCCTCCACCGAGTTCCACTCGTAGCCGAGGGTGCCCGGCTGGAAGGTGTAGGTGGAGCCGGCGCTCATGTTCTGCAGCGACGTGTGCCGCCACAGCCGCATCTTGCCGTACGCGGCGGGCACCTGGAGGGAGTCCTCGCGGCGGCCGTTGACGGTGAAGATGTTGCCCAGCAGGGCGTTCTCCGGCCGTCCGCCGTCCTGCGCCGGGCTGTAGCGCGGGTCGCGCCAGGTGCCGGTCCAGTCGGCCAGGTTGTCGTTCTGGGTGCCCTTGGTCTCCTTGTAGCAGGCGATCGTGCGCCAGTCGGTCCGGGAGTCGTCGATGGACTTCTCCCACCGGTGCTTCCAGAAGATCTCGTTGCCGGTCAGGAACGCCATGTGCACGCCGGCGTCACGGGCGGCCTCGACGTTGGCGCGCTGCTCGTTGGACCAGTACTCGTCGTGGCCGACGGCCATGAACACCTTGTGGTTCTTGATCAGGTGCCCGCGGCGGGCCGAGTCGGCGTCGGTGGTGTAGCTGACGTCGTACCCGTTGGCCTCCATGAAGCGCAGCATCGGGTACTCGGCGTTGAAGATGAAGTTGTCGTCGCCGTCGCCGCCGGTGTACGGGCGGTTGTAGCTGACCTTGTACGCCTGGCCGCCCTGGCCGGGGCCGTCGCCGAAGTAGAGGCTGTTGCCGCCGTAGCGGTTGTAGGCCACCCAGGTGGAGTCCGAGGTCTGGAACAGGACCTTGGAGGTGCTGGAGTCGTCGCGCACGACGAAGACGATCTCGTTCTCCGCGCCGCTGCCGTCGTCGCGGACGGCCCGCGCGTAGTAGAGGCCGGAGACGGCGTTCGTCGGCACGTTCCAGTGCGCCGACACCTCCCAGTTGCCGCAGTCGATGAGCGCGCTGCCGTCCGTGCCGCGCTTGCACAGCGGCTGGTTCGTCAGCCTGTCGGGGTCGACCCGCTGCTTGAAGCGCGCGCCGACGCCGCCGTAGTAGCCGAGGCGGTAGATGTCGAGGTGGTAGTTCGTGCCGGCGGTCAGCATCTTGAAGTCGACCCGGCCACCGGGGTTGACGCTGATGTCCGTGGTGAAGCCCAGGATCGCCTCGTCGCGGTAGCCGACCTGCCAGTCCGGGGTGCCCGTCAGGGTGTTCTCGCACGCCACCTTGTTGACCACGGGCGCGTCGCACGGCGCGGCGACGGCCTCGGGTGCGCGCAGCACCGAGACGACGACCACCGTCGAGGCCACGAGGGCGGTCACCACCAGTAGTCGCAGCAGGTGCACCGCAAGCGCGGGTCTCGCCCGCGTCGCATCGGCGGTCATGGGAGTTCACCTTTCGGACAAAGCGGCCTGTTCACTGGGCGTGACCGCGTCGGCACTGCCCCGACCAGCGGAGCGCTGTTGCTCCGATCGTCGTGCGAGTCCTGTTACGCGTTACACCACAGGGGAAGCGGACTCACCGCCGAGAACCGGCCCACCTCGGTGGGCGGTCACGGGCAGTAGCCGCTATGCGACACGCCCCGGCGGCGGGCGGTGATGGGCGCCCGCCGCCGGGGGTGTCGTGTGGGTGGTCGTCGACCTTGCTAGTGCGACACCAGGGGCAGGGCCAGCGCCGCGCGCAGCTCCTCGACCACGGTGTCCTGCTCCGCGGCCGTCATGTCGTGGTAGAGCGGGAGGATCAGCGACCGACCGGTGAACGCCTCCGTCACCGGCAGGTCGACGTGCGGGTGGCCCGCGTACGCGGGTTCCAGGTGGGCGGCCATGATCCCCCGGCGCGCCGACACCCCCCGCGCGGCGAGCCTGGCCAGGACCTCGTTGCGGCCCGGCGCCGCCCCCTCGGGCAGCATCACCCAGAACGACTGGTAGTTGGTGGTCCCGTGCGCGGGGTCGCGCACGGCGCGCAGGTCCGGGCCGTCCTGGCCGAACGCCTCGGCGAGCAGCTCGTGGTAGCGCGCCGCCAGCTCGCGCCGGCGCCGCACGATCGCGTCCAGCTTGCCCAGCTGCACCAGGCCGACGGCGGCCTGGATGTCCGTCATGCGGTAGTTGAACGCGGTCTCCAGGTAGCTCTCGACCACCGCCCCGCCACCGGAGTGCCGCTCCGCCGCGCTCACGCTCATGCCGTGCTCGCGCAGCCGCCTGCCCCGGACCGCCCACTCCTCGCGGTTCGTGGTGAGCATCCCGCCCTCGCCGGTGGTGATCAGCTTGCGCGGGTGGAACGACCAGGCGGCCATCGCCGCGTCCGCGCCGACCGGCACGCCGCGGTAGGTGGACCCGGCCGCGCAGGCCGCGTCCTCGACCACGGTGACGCCCTTCGGGTCGCAGAGCGCGCGCAGCGCCTCCACGTCCGCGGGCACGCCGCCCTGGTGGACCAGGATGACGGCCTTGGTGCGGCCGGTGAGCACCTGCCCGACGGTGGCCGCCGACAGGTTCCCGGTCTCCGCGTCCACGTCGGCGAACACCGGCGTGGCACCGCAGTAGCGGACCGCGTTGGCGGTCGCGATGAACGACAGCGACGGCACGACGACCTCGTCGCCGGGGCCGACGTCGAGCAGGTGCAGCGCCACGTGCAGCGCGGTCGTGCACGACGACACCGCGACCGCGTGCAGCGCGGCGACCCGGCGGGCGAACGCGTCCTCGAACGCGGCCACCTTGGGCCCCTGCGCGACCCAGCCGGAGAGCACGGCCGCCGCGGCGGCGTCCGCCTCCTCCTGGCCGAGCCAGGGCTTCATGACCGGGATCATCGCACCGCCTCGGCGGCGCCGTCGCCCAGGCCGACCCACCAGGCGACCAGCTCGCGCAGGCCGTCCACCAGGCCGATCTCCGGCTTCCAGCCCAGGTCGCGGGCGGCGGCGGAGATGTCGGCCAGGCGGCGCGTGACGCCGTTGACCGCGCGCTCCGGACCGTGCTCCAGCGGCAGGTCGGAGTCCATCGCGGACAGCAGCGCCAGCGCCAGCTCCCTGAGGCTGGTCTCCTGGGCGCTCGCGATGTTGTAGACGGCGTCGGTGACCGGCGCCTTCGCGGCCAGCACGTTGGCGCGCGCGATGTCGTGCACGTGGACGAAGTCCATGGTCTGCGCGCCGTCGCCGAAGATCAGCGGCGACTCGCCCTCGGCGATGCGCTCCATCCAGCGGATCAGCACCTCGGTGTACTTGCCGTGGGCGTCCATCCGCGGGCCGTAGACGTTGAAGTAGCGCAGCGCCACGTAGTCCAGGTCGTACATCGCCTTGAAGCTGCGCAGCATGCCCTCGTTGAAGGCCTTGGCCGCGCCGTAGAACGTGTCGTTGTTGTACGGGTGGTGCCGCTCGGTGGTCGGGAACTCCTCGGCCAGGCCGTAGACCGACGCGGACGAGGAGGCGATCACCTTCTTCACGTTCGCCGCGGCGGCGGCCTCGACCACCGTGAACGTGCCGTCGACCAGGGCCTCCAGCGCGAGCCGGGGTTCCTCGGCGCACTGCGTGATGCGGATGGCGGCCAGGTGGAACACCAGGTCGACGCCCTGCGTGAGGCGGCCGACCAGGTCGCGGTCGTTGATGTCGCCGTCGACGACGGTGAGCCGGTCCCCCGCGGCGGCGGTGGCGTCGGCCAGGTTCTCCCGACGGCCGCGCACGAAGTTGTCCAGCACGACCACCTCGGCGGCCCCGGCGGCGAGCAACTGGTCGACCACCGCGGAGCCGATGGTGCCCGCCCCTCCGGTGACGAGGGCCCGCTGCCCGCTGATCGGCTGAGCCGCTTCCGACATGATGCCTGTTCCTTCCGGTGCTTCTTCAGACGGCCGCGAGGCCGGTGGTCCGGCCGACGGTGACGAACTCCCCGCCGGCGGCGAGGCTGGCGGAGGCCGCTTCGAGGATGGCGAGGACCCGCAGGCCCGACCAGCCGTCGGTGAGCGGTGCGCGCTTCTCCGTGATGGACGCCGCGAACTCGGCCATGACGCCGCGCAGCGCCTCCTTCTCCGGCAGCGCGGGCGCGACGGTGTCGCCCCGGCGGTAGGAGATGATCGCCTGGTGGCGGTCCTCGTCGCTCTCGATGCGGTCCGCGCCCCGGTCGTGCACGGAGAGGCGCTGCACGGCGTTGAGGTCGTCCCACACGACGGTGCGGCGGGAACCGCCGACGATCATGGTGCGGATCTTGGTCGGCGACAGCCAGTTCACGTGCACGTGGGCCAGCACGCCGTCGGACAGCTCCAGCGTGAGGTGGCCGACGCACGCGCGGCCCGCGCCGATCGGGTCCGATCCGTGCGCCGACACGCGGGTGACGCGCACGTCGTCGGGCAGGATCGCGTCGAAGATCGACAGGTCGTGCGGCGCGAGGTCCCAGAACACGTCCACGTCGGGCTGCACGAGCCCGAGGTTGATGCGCACCGAGTCCAGGTACTGCACGGTGCCCAGCTCGCCGGAGCGCACCAGGTGCCGCAGGTGCTGCACGGTCGGCGTGTAGACGAACGTGTGGTCGAGCATCAGGGTCAGGCCCCGCTCCTCGGCCTCGCGGACCAGCTCCAGGCCCTCGGCGTAGCCCGCCGCCAGCGGCTTCTCCACCAGCACGTGCTTCCCGGCGCGCAGCGCGGCCAGGGCGACGGGCAGGTGGGTCGCGGCCGGGGTGGCGATGGCCACCGCGTCGACCGCCGGGTCGGCCAGCACGTCGTCGAGCGAACCCGACACGCGGACGGTCGAGTAGTCGCCCAGCACGCGGCGGGCCCGCTCGGTGTCCAGGTCGCACAGGTAGCGCAGCTTCAGCCCCGGGGTGGCCTGGGCGTTGCGCACCAGGTTCGGTCCCCAGTAGCCGGCGCCGATGACGGCGATGCCGATCGGCTGGTCCATCTCGTTCCCCATTCTCTCGGCCACCACTTCAGTAGGCCCCCTGCCCACCGAAGACGGCGCGGAAGGTCTTCCACAGGATCAGCGCGTCCAGGGCGAGCGACCAGTCCTCGACGTAGCGCAGGTCGAGCCGCACGGACTCCTCCCACGACAGGTCGCTGCGGCCGGAGACCTGCCACAGGCCGGTCAGGCCCGGCTTGACCAGCAGCCGGCGACGCATGTCGGGGCCGTACTTCGCGCTCTCCTCCGGCAGCGGCGGCCGGGGGCCGACCAGCGACATGGCGCCGGTGAGCACGTTGAGCAGCTGCGGCAGCTCGTCCATCGAGTACCGCCGCAGGACGCGGCCGACCGCGGTGACGCGGGGGTCGCGCTTCATCTTGAACAGCACGCCCGCGCCCTCGTTGACCGCCTGGAGCTTGGCGCGCAGGGCGTCGGCGTTGGTGACCATGGTGCGGAACTTCAGGATCGTGAAGTGCGCGCCGTCCTTGCCGACGCGGCGCTGCTTGTAGAGCACCGGGCCGCGGGTGTCGACCATGATCGCCACGGCGACCGCCAGCAGCACCGGCGCGAGCAGGCTCAGCAGGAGGAACGCGCCGATCTTGTCCACGGTCGCCTTGACCATGCGGCGCACGCCGGTGAACGACGGCTCGGAGACGCGCAGCAGCGGCATCCCCAGCACGCCGGTGACGTGCAGGCGCGGTCCGGCGAAGTCCATCAGGGCGGGCGCGACGACCATCTCGGTGCCGGTGCCCTCCAGGTCCCAGGCGAGCTGCTGGAGCCGGCGCGGCGTCCAGTAGGCGTCCGGGGTGACGGCGACGACGCGGTAGCCGCCGCGGCGGACCTGCTCGGCCAGCTCGGCGAACCGGCCGACGACGGGCGTGCCCTCCAGCTCGACGCCGATCTCGGCGCGGCCGTCCACGGTGCACACCGCGTCCACGCGCCAGCCCAGGTGCGGGGCGCGGCGGGTGCGCGAGATGAGGTCCTTGACGGTGTCGACGTTGCCGGCGGCCAGCACCGGCAGCAGGCAGCGGCCCTCGCCGCGGGCCCGGTGCAGGGGGCGGCGCAGCGCGTAGCGGACCGGGAACACGACCAGCGCGACGGCCGGTCCCACGACGAACACCCACAGGCGGGCGCCGGGCAGCCCGGCCGCCAGCGCGCCCAGGCCCAGCGCGACGACGGAGCCGAACAGGCCCCGGCCGAGGCGGCGGAACTCCTCCGCGCCCTGGCCCAGCACCGTGGTGTTCCACACCCGGTTGAGGAACAGCGACCCGATGACCACCACGACCGTGACCGCCTCGAGGGCGAGCAGCGGCAGCGGGCCGAAGGAGGCGTGGTAGTGGGACAGCACGGCGCCCGCCAGGGCGACGACCAGCAGGGTGCACAGGACGTCTGCGGCGATGACGCCGTAGCGGTAGGCGGGTTCCCAGCTGTCGACGGTGGGGTGGGTCGTGCGGTTGGTGGTGGTGCCGACCCGCGCGACCGGTCTGCGTCGCGTGGGCTGGACCTGCTCGCTCATCGTGGTACTCCCCCGGTTGAGCCGGTTCGGACGTGCACGTTCGCAGGGCATCCCCGACGGACCCGCGTGTGGTGTACGGCAAATGGCGCTCGGCGATTTTTCGCCTCGGCAAACCGTGATTCGTCTTGGCACCGACGTGCGTTACACACACGGCGAACGTGGGCCGGTCGGACATTCCCCGGTGCGGCACACGGCGCACACCCAGGAGCATCACGAGGTGACTTCGGGTTACCGGCGTCCGGGCCGGAAAGGCTTGCCGGAAACCGGTAGCGTGCCCGTACACAGTGGTCGGAGACCTCGCCGGGTACGAGCGGACCCCACTATCGCCGCACGGCCGCGTTCTGTTACAGGGGGTTTCCGGTCGTCGCCGACGTCGTCCGGGAATGAGTCCGGAAAGGGTCTTCCGCCCCTTCTCCGAGACCGCATCGTGGCGGGCCGCGATCACCCATTCACAGACCGGCAGCAGCTATTCGGCGCAACGGCGTCGCCACTTCCGGTGATGGCCGCCGGGCAATTCCCACCCGGCCGGCCGATCAAGGGTGACGGACACCACTGGGCGACACCACCGGGGGCGGTCCGCGACGGGCGGGGGTGAGCGCCGGTTCACCTCGGTCCGCGCCCCACCCCACCCCGGTGGCGCGGGGCCGCGGGAGTGCGGCGGGGTGCGGCTACGCGTTCGTCACCAGGCGGACCTTCTCGTCGCCGACGGCCACCACGTCACCGTCGCCCAACTGGGCCCCGCGCCGGTTCTCCACCCGGCCGTTGACCGTCACCTGCCCGGACTCCACCAGGTCACGGGCGTGCGCGCCGTTGTCCGCCAGGTCCGCCAGCTTGAGGAACTGGCCCAACCTGATCATGTCGTCGGAGATCCCGACCTCGCGGATGCGCATCGTCCTATCATCCTCTCGGCCGCACGTGCGCCCGCACGTGCACCGGTTAACGAGGATTGCACGGACTCGAAACACGATCGACACGCGCCGCGCGCGCAGGCGGCTACGGTTCCCGCAATGTGAGCACAGCCAGCTCGGACCCGGAGTTTACCGGTGGCGGGGAGCGCAAGCGCCGCCGGTCCCTGCGCGGCGAGGTAGGCACCACCGGTGCCCGGTTCGGCTCGTCGGCGCTGCGGCGCAGCCTGGAGGAACCGGACGTCGACGTGCCCAAGCAGCCCCGCCGGCGGCGGTCGCTGCGCGGTGAGGTCGGGGCCACCGGTGCCCGGTTCGGCTCGGCGGCGCTGCGGCGCTCCCTGGACGAGGAGCAGGACCGGTCGGAGGGGACCGCGCCGGCCGGGAAGCCGGCCGGGGAACCGTCCGACGAGCCGTTCGGGGGTTCGTTCGACGAGCCGTTCGACGACTCCACGCGGCCGTCGATCCCGGTGGCGCGCGGCGGACCCGCCCCGACGCCGGAGCCGGAACCGGTCGAGGAGTTCTCCGGCCCGCTGGTGCGCCCCTACGCGTGGACGGGCGGGCGCACCGCGTCCGACTACGACCTGAGGCTGGAGACGCTCGTCTCGCTGGAGGAGAACGGCATCGCCGTCGCCATGCGCGAGTCGACCACCGAGCAGCGGTCCATCGTGGAGATGTGCGCGCGGTACCCGCGTTCGGTGGCCGAGGTGTCGGCGCTGCTCAGCGTGCCGCTGGGCGTGGTGCGGGTGCTGCTCGGCGACCTGATCGCGCTGGGCGTGGTGGCGGTGCACGACAACGCGTCCGCGCCCGGCGGTCCGGACCTGACCCTGCTGGAACGCGTGCTAGCCGGTCTTCGCCACCTCTGAGCGCAGCTGCCCGAACACCTCGGCCAGGTCGCTCAGGCGGTAGTGCGCGTTCAGCCCGCTCGGGTTGGGCAGCACCCACAGCCGCGACGGCCCGACCAGCTCGTCCTGGGGGCCGACCCCGGCCTTCTTGCGGTCGAACGCGGTCCGGTAGGCCGTGACGCCCACCACCGCCACCACCTCCGGCGCGTACCGCTCGGCCAGCGCCGTCAACGCCACCCCGCCGGCCCGCAGCTCCTCGCGCGACAGCTCGTCGGCCTTCGCCGTGGGCCGGTCGACCAGGTTGGTGATGCCCAGGCCGTGCTCCAGCAGCTCGAACTGCTCGGAGGGCGTGAACAGGCGCGGCGTGAAGCCCGACAGGTGCAGCGCCGGCCAGAACCGGTTGCCCGGCCGCGCGAAGTGCTGCCCCTTGGCACCCGACATCAGGCCCGGGTTGATGCCGCAGAACAGCACGTCCAACCCCGGCCCGACGACGTCCGGAAGCGGCTTGGTCACCCGGCGACCACCACCGGGACGCCGTCCACGACGAGCCGCCAGTCGGTGCGGGAGAACTCGGCCGGGTCGATCTCGCCGCGCTCCTGCACCCACTCGATCAGCAGCTGCCTGATCTCCAGCTGCCGGTTGTGCAGCACGGGCGCGGTGGCGACGTGCGGGAAGTTGCCGCCGCCGGACTGCCGGTAGTTGTTCACCGCGACCGCGAACGCCTGGTCGGCCGCGACGGGCGTGCCGCCGTAGCTCAGACCGGTGACCCGCTGCCCGACCGGCTTCGCGAGGTCGACGTCGTAGGTCAACGGCGCGTCGAGGCCCGCCGCCACGTCGTACAGGTAGTCGGGGGTGTTGTCGGCGTTGGTCACCGCGTCGGGCGCGTGCGGGCCGGGACCGTTCAGCGGCTTGAAGTAGCTCACCGAGCGCTCCAGGTAGTCCTTGAGCTGCGCACCGGTGAGTCGTACCCCGAACAGGGTGTTGTCGAACGCGTAGAGGCCGGCCACGTCGCGCACCGACACGTCGCCCGCCGGGATCGCCGCCGCCCGGTTGAACGGCGAGGCCAGCGACAGCACCGGCAGCGCCTCGGTCAGCGACGCCTTCAGCGCCTCGCCCTGCACGCGGTTGACGAAGTCCAGCGCGGCGGTGTCCTCGTAGCGCGCGGTGGCGGCGGACATCGCGGACCGCGAGGTGCCGATCTTCGAGTTCACGTACGCGACGACCCGGTCGTGGTCGGCGCGCAGCTTGCGGGTGATGACCGCGTCCTCGGGGACCGTGGCGGTGTCGAGCACCTGGGAGCGCGAGGCGGTCAGCGCCCACCCGCCGCGCGCCGTCCACTCCAGGTCGAACTCCATCAGGCTCAACCGCTTGCCCCAGAACAGGGGCTCGGTGAGCAGCACCGGGCGGCCGGTGACCTTGTTCGTGACGAAGCGCTGGGCGATCTCGGTGTGCGCGTGGCCGACCAGGATCGCGTCGATGCCCGGCACCTCCTCGGCGACCAGCGCCGAGCAGTTCTCCGGGAACGGCACCAGGTCGCCCAGCGAGGACGACAGGTCCGCGCCCGAGTGGGCGGCGACCACGACCAGGTCCGCGCCCGCCCGCTTGACCTTCGGCACCCACTCGCGGGCCTGCTCCAGCACGCCGGGGAAGGTCATCCGCCCCTCGACGTGGGCCTTGTCCCAGATCGCGATGCCCGGGTTGGTGAGGCCGAGGACGCCGACCCGCAGCGGGGCCGCGCCCGTGCGCCACACCGTCTTCACCACGTACGGGCGGAACGCGGGGCGGCCGGTGGCGGCGTCCAGCGCGTTGGCCGCGAGCAGCGGGAAGTCCAGCTGCTTCTCGAAGGCGCGCAGCAGGGGGATGCCGTAGTTGAACTCGTGGTTGCCGAGCGCGGCGGCGTCGTAGCCCAGCTCGTTCATGGCCGTGGCCATCGGGTGGACCTTGCGGCGGCCGATCGTCTCGACCTTCGCGTAGTAGTAGGCCAGCGGCGTGCCCTGGATGGTGTCGCCCGCGTCGACCAGCAGGGTGCGGTGCGCGCCGCGCTCGCCGCGCACCGCCTTGACCAGCGTGGACAGCTTCGCCAGGCCGATGTCGTTGTGGGCGCTGTCGTCGAACTCGCGGTTGGCGAAGTAGTCCCAGTTGAACACGTTGCCGTGCAGGTCGGTGGTGCCGAGGACGGTGAGCGTGAACCGGCGACCGCCGGTCCGCCCGTCCGGGGCGGCCTGCGCCGTCCCGGCGTGGAACCCGGCGGCAGCGAGGACGCCCGCGGCGGTGCCCGCGAGCACGGCACGGCGGGGCAGGGGGGACCCGGTCATGGGGTGACCGTAGCCATTGACCGTTGACGCGGTGGCGCGCTCACGCCTTGCCGGTCGCGTTGCCGGTCGGGCCGGGTCGGTCGTCGGGGGCCTCGCCGGTCAACCGCTGGGTCGGCTCGCCGGGCGCCGGGTCGCCTGGGGTGGGGTCGCCGGGAGTCGGGTCGGGCAGTTGCCCGGTAGGCGGGTCCACCCGCTCGGTCGGCGGGTCGACCCGCTCGGTCGGCGCGTCGGCGGGCAGCACCCGCGTCGGAGTGGCACCGGCGGCACCTGCGGCACCGGCCGCACCCGCGGTTCCCGCGGCACCGGCGGTCGGCGGCGTGGGGGTCCGGTCGCCCTCACCGCCCTTGCGGCGGCCCGCGGCGATGGCGACGCCCAGGCCGACCAGGATCACGGCCAGGGCGATCCACACCCACACCGGGACGCCGCCGCCCTCCCCACCCTCCCCCGCCGGGGTGGCGGCGCCGGTCGTGGCGGTCGGCGCGCCGGTCGTCCCGTCCGTCGTCGCGTCCACCGTCCCGTCCGTCGTGGGCGTGACCTGGCCGGTGGTCGAGGCGGCCGGGGCGGTGGTGGTCCCCGCCGGGGCCGGGGGCGGGGTCGTGCCGGGCACGCCCGGCGTGCCCGTGGCGGCCGGCGGCTGGGCGGGGGCCGGGAGGGTGAAGGCGAACGTCCCGTCCACGAAGTCGCCGTCCAGCGACTGCACCATCCAGGTCACCGAGTACTGCCCGGCGGGCGCGCCGGAGTCCTTCATCGGGATGGTCAGCGTCGCACCCTGCGCCGCCACCTCGCCCAACGGCCACGCGCTGCCGTCAGGGCCGGTGACGGTGATGGTGGCGCTCTCGGCGGGCACCGGTTCGGTGAACGTCAGCGTGAGCCGCGTGGGCCGCTGGGCCGGTGCGGAACCGTTCGCCGGGTCGCTGGACACCAGGTCGGTGTGCGCCCACGCCTGGGGCGCGACGCCGAGCAGGGCCAGGGTCGCCAGCAGCGCCGAGAGCGCCAATCGCGTCATAGCCGTAGTTTCTACCGCGTCGGCGGGGTGTCCTGCCCGTCAGCCGGCGGTTGGTCCTGGCCCGGCTGCTGCCGGCCCTGCCGACCGTCGGCGCGCACCGCGTCGCCCGCCAGGACCGCGTCGGCCGTGGAGCCCGTCGCCACCACGGTGACGGCGTCGCCGGCCGCGATGTCGTCCAGGTCGCCCCGACCGCCGTTGACCTGCGTGTCGTCGTCGACCTGGTAGGTCTTGACGAACCCGTCGTCGCTCTCGACCGTGATGGACGAGTCGGTCACCCCGGTGACCTCGCCGTTCTGGAACTCGCCGTGCTGGGCGTCGCCGAACGGGCCGCCCATGATCGTGAAGCCGGGACCGCCGCGCATCCCGTACGCGCCGCGCGGGCCGCCCATGCCCTGCTGGGCGGCCTCGGAGTTGCTCGCGGCGTAGATGACCCCGCCGCCGGCGGCGGCGATGCCCACGGCGATGGCGACCGCGACGAGCGTCCTGCGGCCGTTCCAGCTCGGTCCGGGAGCGGCGGCCCCCGGCGGCGGCTCGTCACCCCAGGTCGGGTTCTCGGTTTCGGTAGTCATGACGGCCACCGTCCCGGGCGAGCCTGTGCGGGGGCTGTGCGGCCCTTGGGCGGTGCCTGTGCGTCACCCGCCCGTGCCCCTCCCGCACGCCGTCGACCGGCGAGGACGGTTCACAGGTGGTACACAGGGTCGCCACAGGAGCGGCTCAAGCGCCCGCACGATGATGTGGAGCATGCGCGCGGTGACCTCCCCCGAGATCCGGCGGCCGGACGGGAGCCCGGTGCGGGTCCTCGTGGTGGACGACGAGTCCACCCTGGCCGAACTCATGTCCATGGCCCTGCGGATGGAGAAGTGGGAGGTGCGCACCGCGCTGGACGGCACGTCCGCCGTGCGCGTCGCGCGCGGGTTCCGGCCGGACGTGGTCGTGCTGGACGTGATGCTGCCCGACTTCGACGGCCTGGAGGTGCTGCGCCGCCTGCGCACGGACTTCCCGGCCCTGCCGGTGCTGTTCCTGACCGCGAAGGACGCGGTGGAGGACCGGATCGCCGGGCTCACGGCGGGCGGCGACGACTACGTCACCAAGCCGTTCAGCCTGGAGGAGGTCGTGCTGCGGCTGCGCGCCCTGCTGCGCCGCACCGGCGTCACCGGGGCGACCGCGGGCTCCGAGCTGGTCGTCGGCGACCTGGTGCTGGACGAGGACACCCGCGAGGTGCGCCGCGGCGGCACGTCGGTCGACCTGACCGCCACCGAGTTCGAGCTGCTGCGGTTCCTGATGCGCAACCCGAGGCGGGTGCTGTCCAAGGCGCAGATCCTGGACCGGGTGTGGAGCTACGACTTCGGCGGCCAGGCCAACATCGTCGAGCTGTACATCTCGTACCTGCGCAAGAAGATCGACGCGGGCCGCACGCCGATGATCCACACGATGCGGGGTGCGGGGTATGTCCTCAAGCCTGCGCCCTAGGACGTGGTCGCTGCGCACGCGGCTCGTCGTCGGGCAGTTGGCCCTGCTCGCCGTGGTGTGCGCGACCGTCGGCGTGGTCAGCGGGTTCGCGTTGCGCGACTTCCTGGTCGACAAGCTCGACGAGCAGCTGTTCGGCACCGCCGACCGGGCGATCCGGGCGCAGCTCGCGCCGCCGGGCAACCGCCGGCCCGACGACCCGCTGGAGGGGCCGGGGTTCGGCGTCGGGACCATCGTGATCATCAAGGACACCGGCAGCACCTTCCGGGGCAGCCTGGTCGCCCCCTCCGGCGAGACCGTGGCGCTGGTGGACGAGCAGGTCGCCGCCGTCGAGTCGGTGCCCGCGGGTTCGCCGCCGCGGACCGTGTCGCTGGGCGACGCCGGGGACTTCCGGGTCGTCACCGTCGCCCTGCCCTCGGGCCGGACCGTCTACACCGGTCTGCCGATGGACGACGTGGAGGGCACCGTGCTGCGCCTGGGGCTCATCCTCGGCGGGGTGTCGCTGGCCGGGTTGCTGGCGGCGAGCCTGGCCGGGACGTTCGTGGTGCGGCGCGCGCTCAGACCGCTGGACCGGGTGGCCGACACCGCGACGCGCGTCGCCGGGCTGCCGCTGCACCAGGGCGAGGTGGCGCTGGCGGAGCGCGTGCCCGAGGCGGACACCAACGCGGACACCGAGGTCGGCAAGGTCGGCCTGGCGCTGAACAAGCTGCTCGGCCACGTCGGGAGCGCGCTGGAGTCGCGGCACGCCAGCGAGACGCGCGTGCGGCAGTTCGTCGCGGACGCCGGGCACGAGCTGCGCACGCCGTTGGCGGCGATCCGCGGATACGCGGAGCTGACCCGCCGCACGAAGGACACCGTGCCGCCGGAGATCGGGCACGCCATGCGCCGCGTGGAGTCCGAGGCGGTGCGGATGACGTCGCTGGTGGAGGACCTGCTGCTGCTGGCGCGCCTGGACGCGGGCCGGCCGCTCGCGCGGGACCCGGTCGACCTGTCGCGGATCGTGGTGGACTCGGTGAGCGACGCGCGGATCGCCGGGCCGGAGCACGAGTGGCGGTTGCAGCTGCCGCCCGAGGCGTTGGTGGTGACGGGTGACGGGCACAAGCTGCACCAGGTGCTGGCGAACCTGCTGTCCAACGCGCGCACGCACACGCCGCCGGGCACCACCGTCGTGACGCGACTGTCCACTGTGGGCGAGCACGTCGAGGTTGCGGTGACCGACGACGGCCCCGGCGTGCCGTACGACCTCCAGCCGGAGGTCTTCGAGCGCTTCACCCGGGGCGACACGTCGCGCTCCCGTGCGGCGGGCAGCACCGGCCTGGGCCTGTCCATCGTGGCCGCCGTGGTCGCCGCCCACGGCGGCGCGGTCCGCGTCGACAGCCGCCCCGGCCGCACCACCTTCACCGCCCGCCTCCCCCGCTAACCCCCGAGAGTCCAACCCCCAGGTCCCGAGAGTCCAACGCTCAGGTCCCGAGAGTCCAACCCTCAGGACCCCTGAGTTCTTCATTCGGGCATACCGACCGGTCGGCTCGAACGAAGAACTCACCGGGCCTGAGCGTTGGACTCTCGGGGTCTGAGCGTTGGACTCTCGGGGTCTGAGCGTTGGACTCTCGGGGTCTGAGCGTTGGACTCTCGGGGTCTGAGCGTTGGACTCTCGCGGCACAGGTGGTTCACAGGGTGGGGACAGGGGTGGCTCAGGTGGCGGGCCCAGGGTGTGGGCATGCGAGCGCGACTACCCCTTTTGCTGTTGCTGGCCGGGACGGCGGTGCTGTACCTGTGGCGCCTGGGCGACTCCGGCTGGGCGAACGCCTACTACTCCGCCGCCGCGCAGGCCGGGGCGGCGAGCTGGGAGGCGTGGTTCTTCGGCGCCACCGACCCGGCCGGCTCGATCACGGTGGACAAGACGCCCGCCGCCACCTGGGTGATGGGGCTGTCGGCACGGCTGTTCGGCGTCAACGCCTGGAGCGTCCTCGTCCCGCAGGCGCTGATGGGCGTGGCGAGCGTGGCCCTCCTGCACGCCACCGTCCGGCGCACGGCGGGCGAGGCGGCCGGGCTGGTCGCGGGCGCGGTGCTGGCGTTGACGCCGGTGGCGGTGCTGATGTTCCGCTTCAACAACCCCGACGCGCTGCTGGTGCTGCTGCTCGTGGCGGGCGCCTACTGCACGGTTCGCGCCACCGAACGGGCCCGGGTCGGGTGGCTGGTGCTCGCGGGTGTCGCGGTCGGGTCCGGGTTCCTGGCGAAGATGCTCCAGGCGTTCCTGGTGCTGCCCGCGTTCGGCCTGGTGTACCTGGTGTTCGCGCCCGCGCCGGTGCTGCGCAGGGCGTGGCACCTGGCCGCCGCGCTCGGCGCGCTGGTCGTCGCGGGCGGCTGGTGGGTGCTGGCCGTCGAGCTGGTACCCGCGTCGGCACGCCCCTACGTCGGCGGGTCGCAGCGGAACAGCGTGCTGGAGCTGGCGCTGGGCTACAACGGCCTGGGCCGGCTGACCGGTGACGAGGTGGGCAGCGTCGGCGGCGGTGGCGGCTGGGGCTCCACCGGCTGGAGCCGGTTGCTGGGCGCGGAGATGGGCGGTCAGATCGCGTGGCTGCTGCCGACCGCGCTGGTGCTGCTGGTCGCCGGGTGGTGGGCCGGCCGGCGACCGGAACGGGTCGGGCTCGCCCTGTGGGGCGGGTGGCTCGTGGTCACCGCCGCCGTGTTCAGCTTCATGAACGGCATCATCCACGCCTACTACACGGTGGCCCTGGCCCCCGCGATCGGTGCGGTCACCGGCACCGGCGCGGTGGCGCTGTGGCGCAGGCGGCACGAGCCGCCGGCGGCGGCGGCGCTGTCCGGCGCGCTCGCGGTGACGGCGCTCCAGTGCTACCTGCTGCTGCTCGACTGGTCGGCGACGTTCGCCGCGGTGGTGCTGGTGCTCGGCCTGCTGGCGGCCGTCGGCCTGTTCCTGGCCGCGGTCGTGCCGGTCGCCGTGCTGGCACCGGTCGCGCTGGTGGCCGCGCTGCTCGGGCCGGGCGCGTACTCGGTGGCGACCGCGGCGACCCCGCACTCCGGCGCGATCCCCGCCGCGGGACCCGCGCGGGGAGGCCAGGCGGGCGGGGTGGTGCTGTTCGACGGCGGGCGCGGCACGTCGAGGGGCGGCGCGGGCGGCCTGCTGAACGCGGCGGAACCCGGCGAGGCGCTGGCGGCGCTGCTGCGGGACGGCGGCGAGGGCTTCACGTGGGCGGCGGCGGCCGTCGGGTCGAACGCGGCGGCCGGGTACCAGCTGGGCAGCGGCGTGCCGGTGATGGCGGTCGGCGGGTTCAACGGCACCGACCCCTCCCCCACGCCGGAGGGCTTCCGGCGGCTGGTCGAGGAGCGGCGGGTGCGCTACTTCCTCGGCGGCGCCGGCATGCCCGCGGAGAGCGGCAGCGACGCGTCGCGGCGCATCGCCGAGTGGGTCGAGGACACGTTCGAGGTCACCGAGGTGGACGGCGTGGCCGTCCACGACCTCACCGCGCCGGTCCTCACAGGCGGGGCACAGGCATGACACACGGAGCGCCCAGCCACGCGCACGACGGTGGCGCCATGACCTTCGCGACGCCCACGGCGACCACGGTGCTCGACGTGGTGGTCCCCGTCCACAACGAGGAGCGCGACCTCGCGCCGTGCGTGCGCAAGCTGCACGCGGACCTCACCGAGAGCTTCCCGTACACCTTCCGGATCACCATCGCGGACAACGCGAGCACGGACGGCACGAAGGACGTCGCCGACGGGCTGGCCCGCGACCTGCCCGGGGTCACCGCCGTGCACCTGGCCGAGAAGGGCCGGGGCCGCGCGCTCAAGGCGGTGTGGTCGGCGTCGGACGCCGCCGTGCTGGCGTACATGGACGTGGACCTGTCCACGGACCTCGCCGCGCTCGCGCCGCTCACCGCGTCGCTGATCTCCGGCCACTCGGACCTCGCCATCGGCAGCCGCCTGGCGCGCGGCGCGCGGGTCGTGCGCGGGCCGAAGCGCGAGTTCGTCTCCCGCTGCTACAACCTGCTCCTGCGCGGCGCGCTCGCCACCCGGTTCAGCGACGCGCAGTGCGGCTTCAAGGCCATCCGCGCGGACGTGGCCCACCGGCTGCTGCCGCACGTGGAAGACACCGGCTGGTTCTTCGACACCGAACTGCTGGTGCTCGCCGAACGGGCGGGCGCACGCATCCACGAGGTGCCGGTGGACTGGGTGGACGACCCCGACAGCCGGGTGGACATCGTCTCCACCGCGGTCGCCGACCTCAGGGGCGTCGCCCGGGTGGCCCGCGGCCTCGTCACCGGCCGCATCCCGATCGGCGAGCTGAGCGCGCAGCTGGGGAGGCGACCGCTGGAGCCGCACGCGCCGGGCGTGCCCGCCGGGCTGGTGCGGCAGCTCGTGCGGTTCGCCGCCGTCGGCGCGGTCAGCACGCTGGCCTACCTGCTGCTGTTCGTGCTGCTGCGCGGCGGGCTGGGCGCGCAGGGCGCGAACCTGGTGGCCCTGCTCGTCACGGCCGTCGCCAACACCGCCGCCAACCGCCGGTTCACGTTCGGCGTGCGCGGCGGGCGCGGCGCGGGCAGGCACCAGTTCGAGGGGCTCGTCGTCTTCGGCCTGTGCCTGGCGCTGACCAGCGGCGCGCTCGCCGTGCTGCACCTGTTCGCCGCGCCCGGCGGTGCGGCCGACCTGGTCGCGGTCGTCGGGGCCAACCTGCTCGCCACCGCGCTGCGGTTCCTGCTGCTGCGCAACTGGGTGTTCCGCGCGCGGCGCGGTGCCGCCGCGCCCGTCCGGACCGCACCCGACCAGACCCTGGAGACCACCCGATGACCGCCACCCTGCCCGCCCCCGCGCCGGCGCCCGCCGTGCCCGCGCCGGAGCGCGGCTGGACCACGCCCGCGCTGGTCGTGCTGCTCGTCGGCACGGCGGCGCTCTACCTGTGGGACCTCACCGACAGCGGGTGGGGCAACAGCTACTACGCCGCCGCGACCCAGGCCGGCGCGCAGAGCTGGACGGCCCTGCTGTTCGGCGGGCTCGACGCCGGCGGCGTGATCACGGTGGACAAGCCGCCCGCCGCGCTGTGGGTCAGCGGCGTGTTCGCGCGGCTGTTCGGCTTCTCCAGCTGGACGGTCCTCGCGCCGCAGGCGGTCGAGGGCGTGCTGGCGGTGTGGCTGCTGCACGCCACCGTGAAGCGCACCAGCGGCCCGGTGGCCGGGCTGCTCGCGGGCGCGGCGCTCGCCGTCACACCGGTGGCCGTGCTGGTGTTCCGCTTCAACCTGCCCGACGCGCTGCTGGTGCTGTTGATGGTGGCGGGCGCGTACTGCACGGTGCGGGCGCTGGAGAGGGCGTCGGGCCGGTGGCTCGCGCTGGCGGGCGTCGCGGTCGGCTTCGCGTTCCTGGCGAAGATGGGGCAGGCGTTCCTGGTGCTGCCCGCGTTCGCGGTCGCCTACCTGCTGGCCGCGCCGACGTCGTTGGCCAGGCGGTTCCTGCACCTGATCGGCGCGGGCGCCGCGGTCGCGGTGTCGGCGGGGTGGTTCGTCCTGCTGGTCGGGTTGTGGCCGACCGACGCGCGCCCGTACATCGGCGGCTCCGCCGACGACTCGCTGTGGGAGCTGGCCGTGGGCTACAACGGCCTGGGCCGCATCTTCGGCGGTGCCGGCGGCGGGGCCGTGGGCGGTGGCACGGGCGACGGCAGCCTCGGGTTCGGCGGCGGCACCGGCGTCGACCGGCTGTTCGGCGCGAGCATGGGCGCGGAGGTCTCGTGGCTGCTGCCCGCCGCGCTCGTCGGCCTGGTCGCCGGGCTGTGGTTCACCCGCCGCGCGCCGCGCACCGACCGCACCCGCGCCGCGCTCGTCCTGTGGGGCCTGTGGGTGCTGGTCAACGGTGTCGTGTTCAGCTTCATGAGCGGCATCACGCACCCGTACTACACGGTGGCCGCCGCGCCGGGCGTCGCCGCGCTCGTGGCCATCACCGGCCGCGAGCTGTGGCGGGGCCGCGCGCACCTGCCCGTGCGCGTGTCGCTCGCGGTGGTGGTCGCCGCCTGCGGCTTCTGGGGCTTCGCGCTGCTCGACCGCTTCCCGGACTGGCTGCCCGCCCTGCGCTGGGTGGTGGGTGCGCTGACCGTGGCCGTCGCCACCGCGATCGTCGTGGGCGCGCGCCGGGTGGCCGCGCTCGCCGTCGTCACCTCGCTGCTCGGCGCGGCGTCGTTCGGCGTCGCCACGGCCGCCACGCCGCACTCCGGCTCGATCCCGATGTCCGGTCCCGCCGGGTACGCGGGCGAGGGCGGCGCGGGCGCGGAGAGGGGGGACGACAACTCCGAGCTGGCCGAGCTGCTCAAGGCCACCACCGGCACGTGGGCCGCCGCCACGCTGAGCGCGCAGGGCGCGGCGAGCCTGTCCCTGGCCTCCGGCAAGGCCGTCATCGGCATCGGCGGCTGGAGCGGCGGCGACCCCGCGCCGACGCTGGAGGAGTTCCGGCGGTACGTCGCGGAGGGCCGGGTCGGCTACTTCGTCGCCGAGGGCCGCGGCGGCGGCGTGGGCGGGGGCGGCGGCGACATCCCGACGTGGGTCGCGGACAACTACGAGCCGACCACCGTCGGCGGCGCGACCGTCTACCGGTTGAGCTGACCCCCGGCGGTCAGGGGCGGTGGCGGCGCACCGGGGGGTGCCGCCACCGCCACGGGCGGCGGAACGCTACCGGAACGCCGGGTACAGCGGCAGTTCGGTGACCGTCGACCCGTAGCGGGAGACCAGCGCCGCGACCACCTCGTCGGCGTGCGCGGCGACGTGCTTGACGCCCATCGCGAGCGCGTCGGCCCGCAGCCGCACCCACCGCGCGGTCAGCACGGTGCTGCGCGGCGGCGAGTCCAGCGGCCGGTGCCCGGACGGCAGCGCCGAGTCGAGGCCCGGCAGGCCGCGCCACGTGCCCAGCCACACCCACAGCAGCTGCGCCTCCAGCAGCCGGGGCAGGAACACCGCGTCGTCGTCCAGGTCGGGCCACACCGAGGACACCTCGGCCCGCCACGCCGCGACCATCGCCTCGGACATGCCGGCGGGCAGCCCGTAGGCGCACCAGCACGACGGGAACGGCACCCGCAGGCACGCCGCGTCGAACACGATGTCGCGCACGCAGCCGCCCTCGAAGTCGAGGAACCGCACGCCCCTGCTGGTCACCAGGTGGTTGTCCGGGCACGAGGTGGACGGGCTGAACGCCCGCCGGCGGGACGTGGTGAACCCGCGCACCGCGTCCTGCGCGAACCCGCGCACGGACTCGGGCGTGTCGACGCCCAGCGACGAGGACAGCAGGTCGGGCAGGCCGCCGAGGGCCGTGTGCACGTCCACCACGATCGGGTCGGCGCAGCACTGGCTGCCCTGGCGGCGCATCAGCGCGTCGAAGTCGGCGTCGCGCCCCGCGGTGGTGGCGTGCAGCCGGCCCATCGCGTGCGCCCACGACAGCAGGCCGCGCTCGGCGGCCCGCGCGTCCGGGCCGAGCAGCTTCTCCGCCAGGCGCGGCGCCTTGCCCAGGTCCTCCAGCACGACGAGCCGCTTGGCGTTGTCCTGCGCGACCAGCTCGGGCGTCAACCGCTCCTCGGACGGCAGGGCGGTGAGCAGCTTGTGGCTCACGACCTCGTGCGCGAACGGGTCGCGGTCGGCCACCGGCTGCGGGTAGCGCTTGACGACGAGCGTGCGGGGCAGCGAGAACGGCGTCTGCGCCACGCGGACGCGGGCCACCACGGACCGGCCGGCTCCCCCGAGGTCCTCGGGATCGGCCAGCCGGACCGGTGCTCCGAACCTCCCGCTCAGGACCGACTCCGCCGCCGCCACCGCGTCGTCCAGCTCGGAAGGGGCAGCGTCGTCGATGTCCTGCGGGCCGGCGGTGATGTCCACGCTCATTGCCTCCGACCCTACTCCCGGTGGTGCCCGGGCTGACAGGACCCGTCCGGGCGCCGCGCCGGCGGTGCGCGCCGACCGCCGGGCTCAACGGTATGTCGAAATGGTGGCCGAGTCAGCCCTTCGCGAGCGGTCTGCCCAGGTCACGAACCTGCCCTCGGCGGTGCCGCACGACCAGGACCAGCGCCGCGGCCACGACGACGCCCACCAGGTTCACCGCCAACTGGGCAACCGAACGGAGGCATATGTCCCACTGGCCGAGAACCGCGGCGACCGCGGCGTACCCGGCGGCGGGCACCGTGGTGACCGAGATGAACACCCCGACGAGCGCCGCCGACTTGGACGACGTCATCGACAGCATGCCCGCCGCGCCCGCCAGCAGCGCGACGATCAGCGAGAACGGGCCGACCTCGAACACGAAGTCGACCTGGTGCCCGGACAGCGCCAGGTCCCGGTCGAACAGGTCGGTGTACGACCCGAGCCAGGTGGCGAACGCGGTGACGAGCATGGCCAGCGGGAAGCCGACGACCAGCGCCAGCGAGGCGCGCTTCACCAGGTCCCGGCGCCGCAGCACCAGGCCGACGGCGATGGCGGCGAGCGGGCCGAACTCGGGACCCACGACCATCGCGCCGACCAGGGTGACCGGCGAGTCGGTGACCACGGCGACCGCCGTGAGCAGGCACGCGATCGTCAGGAACGCCTGGAACGTGCCGTTGAGCTTGGACTCCTCGCCGGTGCGGGCCAGCAGCTCCTCCCACACCACGGCGTCCGCGCCGTCGCCCGGCACGGACTCCTCGGCCCGGTCGGCCGCGTCGGACAGCGCCGTGTCGATCTGCTCCAGCGTCACGCCGCCGTCGCGGTCCAGGCCCAGCGCGCACAGGGAGGCCACCACCTCGTCGGTGGCCTCCCGGGCGACGTCGGCCTCGACCACGTCGCCCTCGGGCAGCACGGCCGCGCCCTTCAGCAGCACGACGTGCGTGACGCCGGGGTGCCGCTTGAGGAGGTCGAGCACCTGTTCGGTCTGCCCGACCGGGCTGAGCGCCCGTAAGTGCAGCACGTCCGGCTACGCGTTCTTCTCGGGCTTGTCGGCGGTCTTCTCGGCGCTGTTCTTCTCGGCGTTCTTCTCGGAGCTGTTCTTCTCGGCGGGCTTGGCGTCCACGCCCGCCTCCTTGCGCTGCTGGGGCGTGATCGGCGCGGGCGCGGCGGTCAGCGGGTCGTAGCCGCCGCCGCTCTTGGGGAACGCGATGACCTCGCGGATCGAGTCGTAGCCGCCGAGCAGCATGGCGATCCGGTCCCAGCCGAACGCGATGCCGCCGTGCGGCGGGGCGCCGTACTTGAACGCGTCGAGCAGGAAGCCGAACTTCTCCTGCGCCTCGTCCGGGGTGATGCCCATGACCTGGAACGCCCGCTGCTGCACGTCGGCGCGGTGGATGCGGATGGACCCGCCGCCGATCTCGTTGCCGTTGCAGACGATGTCGTAGGCGTAGGCCAGCGCGTTGCCCGGGTCCTCCTCGAAGCGGTCGACCCACTCCGGGGTGGGCGAGGTGAACGCGTGGTGCAGCGCGGTCCACTTGCCGCTGCCGACCGCGACGTCGTCGCCGATCTTGTCCACGGCCTCGAACATCGGGAAGTCCACGACCCACGCGAAGGACCAGGAGCCCTCCTCGATCAGGCCGACCCGGTGCGCGATCTCCACGCGGGCCGCGCCGAGCAGGGCGCGCGCCGTGTCCGGGTCGCCCGCGCCGAAGAACACGCAGTCGCCGGGGTTCGCGCCCACGGCCTTGGCCAGGCCGTCGCGCTCGGCGTCCGAGAGGTTCTTCGCGACCGGGCCGCCGAGCGTGCCGTCCTCGTTGACCAGCACGTACGCCAGGCCGCGCGAGCCGCGCTGCTTGGCCCACTCCTGCCACGCGTCGAGCGTGCGGCGGGGCTGGGAGGCGCCGCCGGGCATGACGACCGCGCCCACGTAGGCGGCCTGGAACACCCGGAACGGGGTGTCCTTGAAGTACTCGGTCAGCTCGGTCAGCTCCAGGCCGAAGCGCAGGTCCGGCTTGTCGGTGCCGTACTTGGCCATCGCCTCGGCGTAGGAGATGCGGCGGAACGGCTGGGCGATCTCGTGCCCGGCCAGCTCCTTCCACAGCGCGGAGACGATCTTCTCGCCGAGGGCGATCACGTCGTCCTGCTCGACGAAGCTCATCTCGATGTCGAGCTGGGTGAACTCCGGCTGCCGGTCGGCGCGGAAGTCCTCGTCCCGGTAGCAGCGGGCGATCTGGTAGTACCGCTCCAGGCCGCCGACCATCAGCAGCTGCTTGAACAGCTGCGGGGACTGCGGCAGCGCGTACCAGGAGCCGGGGCGCAGGCGCGCGGGCACCAGGAAGTCGCGGGCGCCCTCGGGCGTGGAGCGGGTCAGGGTCGGGGTCTCGACCTCGACGAACTTCTCCGCGTGCAGCACGTCGCGGGCGATCCGGTTGGCCTCGCTGCGCAGCCGCATCGCCTTGGCCGGGCCGCTGCGGCGCAGGTCCAGGTAGCGGTGGCGGAGGCGGGCCTCCTCGCCGACCTCCAGGTGGTCGTCGAGCTGGAACGGCAGCGGCGCGGCCTCGTTCAGCACCTCCAGCGAGGAGGCGTAGACCTCGACGTCGCCGGTGGGCAGGTCGGCGTTCTCGCTGCCCTCGGGGCGGCGGGACACCTCGCCGACGACCTTGACGACGAACTCGGAGCGCAGCCGGTGGGCGCGCTCCGCCATCTCGCCCTCGCGGAAGACGACCTGGGCCACGCCGGAGGCGTCCCGGAGGTCGATGAAGATCACGCCACCGTGATCGCGCCTGCGGGCCACCCACCCGGTCAGGGTGACGGACTGCCCGGCGTGCTCGGCGCGGAGCGTCCCGGCCTCGTGCGTGCGCATCACGGGTACTGCTCTCCTCGGGGTAGCTCGACCAACGACTGGTCGTCAAGGCTAGCCAACGGCCCCGCGGCCGGTGCCACCAGGTTTCCCGAGGGTCCCGCGGCGGGTGCCGCCGGGTTTCCCGACGTCGTGCCGGCGTCGGGCCCCGGACGGCGGGGGCCACCCCGGTGAGCCGGGGCGGCCCCTGCCGTCCTGTCCCCCCCATGCGGCGGTCCCCCCCGGTCCGCCGTGGTGACCAGTCTGGACCGCGGGTGCTGAACGAATGTTGAAGAAATCTTCAATCCGCAGGTGGGAGGGGGTTTCGGCCGGTACCGCGCCGGCCGTCACGACGGCGGCGGCGACCCCCGGGGACGGCGCAGGGCCGCCTCCCGCGCGGGGAGGCGGCCCTGGTCGGGTGCTGCTGCGGTCAGGCGCTGGGCGCCAGGTAGAGCAGGCGGTTCGGGGAACCGGTGCCCGGGCTGGTCACGACGCCCGTGGTGGCCTGGGCGACCAGGTAGCTGGCGACCTGGGCCGGGGTGGCCGAGCGGTTGCCCTGGAGGTAGCGAGCCGCGGCGCCCGCGACGTGCGGGGTGGCCATCGACGTGCCGGAGATGGTGTTGGTGGCGGTGTTGCCGGTGTACCACGCCGAGGTGATCGACGAGCCCGGCGCGAAGATGTCCACGACCGAGCCGTAGTTCGAGTAGCTGGCGCGGGCGTCGGTGTTGGTGGTCGCGCCGACGGTGATGGCGGCGGCCACGCGGGCCGGGGAGAAGGACGACGCGTTGGCGTTGCTGTTGCCCGCCGCGACGGCGTAGGTGACGCCCGCCGCGATCGAACGGCTCACGGCCGCGTCGATCGTGGAGGAGACGCCGCCGCCGAGCGACATGTTCGCGACGGCCGGCTTGACGTGGTTGTTGGTCACCCAGTCGATGCCCTCGACCACGTCGGCGGTGGTGCCGGAGCCCTGGTTGTTGAGCACCCGGACGGCGTAGACCGTCGCGCCCTTGGCCACGCCGTAGGTGGTGCCGGCGATGGTGCCCGCGACGTGCGTGCCGTGGCCGTTGCCGTCCTGGGCGACGCTGTCGTTCTCCACCGCGTCGTAGCCGTTGCGGGCCCGACCGCCGAAGTCGTTGTGCGAGATGCGCACGCCGGTGTCGATGACGTAGGCGTTCACGCCCGAACCGGTCGAGGTGTAGTTGTAGGTGGTGCTCAGCGGCCGGTTGCGCTGGTCGATGCGGTCCAGGCCCCACGGCGCGTTGCTCTGCGTCGCCTGCGTGGTGAAGACCTGGTCCTGCTCGACGTACTCGACGGCCGGGTTGGCCGCGAGGCGCTTGGCGGCCTTCTCCGGGAGGGAGACGGTGAAGCCGTTGAGCGACTTGCTGAAGACCGTGTCGACCTGGCCGCCGTACTGCTTCGCCAGGCTGTCCGCGGACGCCGCCGAACCGTCCTTCAGCTTCACGATGAAGTGGTTCTGCACCTTGACGGCGGCGTCCGCCGCACGGATCTCGCCCTCCGCGGCCTGGGCCGGGGAGGCCAACAGGGAGGTCGCGGTGACGGCGAGCGCCGTCGCCCCGACGCCGGCCAGGAACCGGGCCTGTCGTGACTGTCGCATGCGTTGTCCGTTCTTCGGTGGTGGCTCGGCACCGCCCCGGTTCTTGCAGGGACCAGGGACGATGACGTTGGGCCACCTCGCCCTCGCTGACGGTCACAAACGTAAGCAACGGAACCGTTAACCCGGAAGTGTGAACAATTGACGGTTTCGCAGGAGCGTCAAGAAGACGTTCGACCTGCGTTTTCCCAGAGTTCGAAAGCCCCTTGCGCCCGGTCGGCGCTACCGTCCGGGGCCATGCGCCTGGAACCGGTGACCGAGCAGAACTACCCGGTCGTGATCGACCTGGAGGTGCACGAGGACCAGCGCGCCTTCGTCGCGACCAACCTGCGGTCGATCGCCGACGCGTGGGTGCACCGCCCGGGGCTGGAGCCGCTGGCGCTCCGCGACGGCGACGACCTGGTCGGCTTCACCCTGCTCGAACGCGAGGGGGCCGACGTGCTGCACGTCGTCCGGTTCATGGTCGACCGCCGCGCCCAGGGCCGCGGCCTCGGCCGCAGGGGGCTGGCCGCGATCGCCGACCTGGCGCGCGCCGAGGGCCGCACCCGGCTGAGGCTGGGCGTGGTGCCCGGCAACGCGGTCGCGGTCGGCCTCTACCGGGCGTTCGGCTTCACCGAGACCGGCGAGGTGGACGGGGGTGAGGTCGTGATGGCCCACGACCTCGCCCCCGCCGACCTGCCCGGCTAGCGCGCCGGCGACCAGTGCAGGAGTCGACCGCCCCACGGCAGCGGGGTCGCCTCGCGCACGATCTCCGCGTGCACCTGGGCCGGGGTCGCGGTCGGCGCGCCCTGCGCGTACCGCGCGGCGACGCCGGTGACGAAGCCGGTCGCCATCGACGTGCCGCTCAGCGTGTTCGTGGCGGTGTCGCCGGTGTGCCACGCCGAGGTGATGCCGATGCCCGGCGCGTACAGGTCGACGCCGGTCCCGTAGTTGGAGAACGACGCCCGCGCGTCGGCCTGGGTCGTCGCGCCCGAGGTGAGGGCCTCGGTGACCCGGGCCGGCGAGACGCCGGCGACGCTGCCGTTGCTGCCGCCCGCGGTGACCGAGGCGGTGATGCCGGCCGCGATCATCCGGCGCACCGCGTCGTCCAGGGCGGTGGACGCCGCCCCGCCGAGGCTGAAGTTCGCCACGGCGGGGCGCACCGCGTTCCGGGTCACCCAGTCCACGCCGGCGACGACCCCGGACGTGCTGCCGCTGCCGCTGGCGTTCAGGACCCGGACGCCGCACACCCGGACGCCCTTGGCCACGCCGTACGTGCTGCCGGCGATGACGCCCGCGACGTGCGTGCCGTGGCCGTTGTCGTCCTGGGCGACGAAGTCGTTGTCGACGGCGTCGTAGCCGTGGACCGCCCGACCGGCGAACTCGCGGTGCGTGGTGCGGATGCCGGTGTCGATCACGTAGGCGGTGACGCCCGCGCCGACCGTGGTCCAGCTGTAGGTGCCGCTCAGCGGCAGGGACCGCTGGTCGATGCGGTCCAGGCCCCACGGGGCGTTGGTCTGGGTCGCGTTGGCGTGCACGACCTGGTCCTGCTCGACGTACTCCACGGCCGGGTCGCCGGCCAGCAGGCGGGCCTGCCGCGGGGTGAGCGAGGCGGTGAAGCCGCCGAACGCGTCGAGCGTGCGCGTGACGCGGCCGCCGAGGCGGGACGCGACGTCGGCGCGGCCCTCCTCGACCTTCACGATGTAGCTGCCGGGCACGGCGGACGGCGACCCGGCGTGCAGGACGGCGCCCTCGGCCCGGGCGGACGGGGCGAGGACGGCGGCGGCCAGGGCGGCGGCCAGCGCGGTGCCGGCCAGGGCGGTGCCGGTGCGGCCGGGGCGGGTGCGGGTGGGGCGGGTGCGGGTGGGGCGCGGTAAGGGTGTGCGCATGGCTCTTCCTCTGCAGGGGGAAGGGGGACCGGCGCGGATCGCGTGCCGGGTGGTCGAGTGTGCCGAACGCGGGCCCGTCGCGGGACCGCCGCGGGGCCGGCGGTTCGGGCCCGCCCGCGCGGGGGTCCACGTGGTGGACGGCCGGGTGGTTCACCGCGTGATTGAGAAGCCATTCAACGCTGTGGAGAAAATATCGCCGATGTTGTCGCCGAAAGGCGAAGCGACGGCGTTCGACGGTGTTGCGCAGAACTTCTTCTCCGCAACGACGCGGTCTTCCGGAGTCGCTTCCGGGAGGCCGAACCGGTCGAACCGGACTTCCGAACCGTTTCCGAACGCCCTGACCAGCGGTGACGGCGCATTCTGCGCAACCCGGGCCGGAACGCGCGTGGACCCGCCGGCGGTCCGGTCCGCCGGCCGCCGGGGCGGCCCGTTGCCGCACCCGGTGTGCTCCACATCACCCCACGTCCCCAGGGCTGTGCGCGCCCGGGGCGGCCGGACGCGACCAGACGTCCCAGTGCGGTGCGACGATCGCGCGACCAGGACCTTCACACCACTGCTGTTAATGAGAATTCAAACATTCCACGGCCGACCGGATTTCGCCGTCCGATTCGGTTAAATTCACACCGGAAAACCCGATCGGCTGTACCGCACCGGTGATTTCCCGCGCTAACGTCGCTCGCCTTGTCCATGGGAGAACGGAGCGAAGATGCCTACGCCAGTCGTCGGACAGGAATCGCGGGTACGCGATCCCCGGCGGATCGACACGGGAACGGACCCCTTCGCGGACGCATTGCGCGCGGCGATCCGGGCGAAAGGGCTCAGCCTGGAACGCATCCAGCACAAGCTGCGGGGCCGCGGCGTGGCGGTCAGCATCGCCGCGCTGAGCTACTGGCAGTCGGGGAGGCGACGGCCGGAGCGACCGGACTCGCTCGCCGCGGTCGGGCACCTGGAGGAGATCCTGGAGGTCGGCGAGGGCGGCCTGAGCACCCTGCTCGGTCCACCGCGCCCGCGGGGCAAGGCACGACCGCGGACCCGGACGGCGGGTCCCGACGGGTGGGTCGGCGACCACGACCACGCCTCGATCGCCGAGCTGCTCGCCGACGTCGACACCAGCACCGACCAGGACCTGACCCGGCTCAGCCTGCGCGACCAGGTGGAGCTGGCGCTGGACGGCAGCACCCGCCGGGTGCGGTCGCGGCAGGTGCTGCGCGCCGAGCGCGCGGGCGTGGACCGGGTGCTGCTCGGCTACGACACCCGGCTGCCCGGCGATCCGCTGCCGGTGATCGGCACGCTGCGCTCGTGCCGGCTGGGCCGGGTGTCCGCCGACCCGCGCAACGGCCTGATGGTCGCCGAGCTGCTGTTCGACCGCCCGCTCCGCCGGGGTGAGCGGACCGCCGTGGAGTACGAGCTGATCCACGTCGCACCGCACCACCCGACGTACGACAACACGCACTCCCGCCGGTTCCGCCTGCCGGTGCGGGAGTACGTCCTGGAGGTCCGCTACGACTCGCGCTGCCGACCCGCGCGCTGTGAACAATTCACGACCGGTTTGACCGGTGGAGAACCAACCGACGTGCGCGAGACCCCGGTGGACACCTGGGGCTACGCGTACGCGGTCGCCCTCGACTTCGGCCCGGGCGTCGTCGGCCTGCGCTGGGAATGGGCCTGAGCTAATAGGAGCGCGGCAACCCGAGGGTGTGCTGCGCCACGAAGTTCAGGATCATTTCCCGGCTGACCGGGGCGATCCGGGACAGCCTGGACGCGGCGAGCAGGGCGCCCAGTCCGTACTCGGACGACAGCCCGTTGCCGCCGTGGACCTGGATGGCCTGGTCCACCGCCCCCGCCACCGCCTCACCCGCCGCGTACTTGGCCATGTTGGCCGCTTCGCCCGCAGCCCGGTCCTCCCCGGCGTCGTAGAGGGCCGCGGCCTTCTGGGTCATCACCCTCGCCAGCTCGACCTGGATCGCGCACTGCGCCAACGGGTGCGCGACGCCCTGGTGCGCGCCGATCGGCACGTCCCAGACGGTCCTGGTGCGGGCGTACTCGCTCGCCTGGTCGAGTGCGCGGCGGGCCATGCCGGTGGCGAACGACGCCGCCATGATCCGCTCGGGGTTCAGGCCGGCGAACAGCTGCGCCAACCCCGCGTCCTCGGTGCCCACCAGGGCGTCGAGGGGCAGCCGGACGTCGTCGAAGAAGCACGTGAACTGCTTCTCCGGCGACACCACCTCCATCGGGATGTGCCGGTACGAGAAGCCGGGCGCGTCCGTCGGCACGATCACCAGCGACGGCAGGAGGCGGTTGCCGGTGGCGTCGACGTGGCGCGCCACGACCAGGACGTGGCCCACCTCGTCCACGCCGGAGATGTAGTACTTGCCGCCGCTGAGGACCCACCCGTCGCCGTCGCGGCGGACGGCGGTGGTGAGCCGGTGCGAGTTGGAGCCCGCGTCCGGCTCGGTGATGGCGAACGCCATCTTGGTGGTGCCGTCGGCGAACCCGGGCAGCCACCTCCGCTTCTGCTCCGCGGTGCCGAAGCGGGCGATGACCGTGGCGCAGATGGCCGGCGAGACGACGGTCAGCAGCAGCGGGCACCCGGCGGCGGCCAGCTCCTCGCAGACCGCGGCCAGGTCGCCGATGCCGCCGCCACCGCCGCCGTACTCCTCGGGCACGGCCACGCCGAGGTAACCGAGCCTGCCCGCCTCGGCCCACAGCTCGTCGGTCTTCTCCCCCGCCCGCGCCTTGGCGGTGAAGTACCCGTGGCCGTACTTGCCCGCCATGTCCGCGACGGCCCTGCGCAGCGCCCGCCGCTCGTCGCTCTCGGTGAAGTTGATCGTCACGACCCCGCCCCTCCGCCCGTCCCCGCGAGCGGGGCCTCGCCCACGACGACGAGCACGTCGCCCGCGTCGACCTGCCGACCCACCTCGACCAGCACCTCCGCGACCGTGCCGCCGGTGGTGGCGAGCACCCGGTGCTCCATCTTCATGGCCTCCAGCACGAGCAGCTCCGCCCCGGCCGCGACCTCCTGCCCCGCCCCGACCGCCACCCGGACGACCGTGCCCGGCATGGGCGCGACGGTCGCGCCCTCGGCCACCGCCGCCTCGGGCTCGGGGAAGCGCGGGCGCAGCCGCAGCGACACCGCGCCCACCTCGACCCGGTCGCCGTGGACCGCGACGCGGTGCGCGGTGCGCACGCCGGCGCGCTCGAACACCACCTCGTCCGGCGACGCCGACACCACGGCCAGGTCCAGGCTCGTCGTCACGCCCGCGCGGGTGTGCCGGTAGTCGACCTCGACGACCTCGTCGCCGTGCTCGAACACCGCCCGCTGCGGCTGGGAGACGAGGTTGCGCCAGCCCAGCGGGACCCCCACCGGCAGCGCCGCGCGCCTCCGCTCGGCCAGCGCCAGGGCCGCGGCCAGGGCGGCGGGGCGCACGTCGACCGCCGGCGGCTCGGTGAGGCGGTGCTCGTCGAGGAACCCGGTGTGCGTGGCCCCGGCCTCGAACGCCGGGTGCCGCAGCACCCGCACCAGCAGGTCGCGGTTGGTGACCAGCCCGTGCAGCTCGGCCCGCTCCAGCGCGGCGGCCAGCTTGCGGACCGCGGCGTACCGGGTCGGCGCCCACGCGACGACCTTGGCCAGCATCGGGTCGTAGTGCACGCCGACCTCGCTGCCGTCCTCCACGCCGCTGTCCACCCGCACCCCGGCGGGCACGGCGAAGCGGTGCAGCACGCCGCTCGCGGGCCGCCAGTCGTGCGCCGGGTCCTCGGCGTACAGGCGGGCCTCGATCGCGTGGCCGGCCGGCGCGGGCGGCTCGGCGGGCAGCCGGGCGCCCTCGGCGATCGCGAGCTGCCAGGCCACCAGGTCGAGGCCGAACACCTCCTCGGTGACCGGGTGCTCGACCTGGAGGCGGGTGTTGACCTCCAGGAAGTGGAACGCGCCGTCGTCGGCGCAGAGGAACTCGACGGTGCCCGCGCCCACGTACCCGATGGCCTCGGCGGCCCGGGTGGCCGCGTCGAACAGCCGCGCGCGGAGCCCGGGGGTGACCGCGGGGCCCGGCGTCTCCTCGACGATCTTCTGGTGCCGCCGCTGCACGGAGCACTCGCGCTCGCCCAGCGCCCACACGGTGCCGTGCGCGTCGGCGAGCACCTGCACCTCGACGTGCCGCGCGCGTTCCAGCAGGGGTTCGCAGAACACCGTGCCGTCGCCGAACGCGGACTCGGCCTCGCGCCGCGCGGCGGCCACCGCCGCGGCCAGCCCGTCGCGCGACCGCACCACGCGCATCCCGCGCCCGCCGCCGCCGGCGGACGCCTTGACCAGGAGCGGGAACTCCTCCGCCGACGCCGGGTCCAGCTCGGGCAGCACCGGCACGCCCGCCGCCGCCATCCTCTTCTTGGCGGCGACCTTCGAGGCCATCGCCTCGATCACCGCCGGGTCGGGCCCGACCCAGGTGAGGCCGGCGGCCAGCACGGCGCGGGCGAACGCCGCGTCCTCGGACAGGAACCCGTAGCCGGGGTGCACCGCGTCCGCGCCGGACGCGAGCGCGGCGGCGACCAGCAGGTCGGCCCGCAGGTAGGTCTCGGCGGGCGACGCGCCGGGCAGGCGGACGGCGGCGTCGGCCTCGCGCACGTGGGGCGCGGGGGCGTCCGGGTCGGAGAACACCGCCACCGGCGACACGCCCAGCTCGCGGCACGTCCGGATCACCCGGCGGGCGATCTCGCCCCGGTTGGCGACCAGCAGCTTGCGGATCATCGCGTCCTCACATCCGGAAGACGCCGTAGCCCTCGGCGCCCCTGATCGGTCCACAGTGGATCGCCGACAGGCACAGGCCGAGCACCGTGCGCGTGTCGCGCGGGTCGATCACGCCGTCGTCGTAGAGCCGGCCGGACAGGAAGGCGGCCAGGGACTGCTGCTCGATCTGCCCCTCCACCACCTGCCGCATCGCCGCGTCGTCCTCCTCGTCGTACTCCTGGCCCCGGGCCGCCGCCGACTGCCTCGCCACGATCGACAGCACGCCCGCGAGCTGCGCCGGCCCCATCACCGCCGACTTGGCGCTGGGCCAGGTGAACAGGAACCTGGGGTCGTAGGCCCGGCCGCACATGCCGTAGTTGCCCGCGCCGTAGGACGCGCCCATGACGACGGTCAGGTGCGGCACGCGGCTGTTCGACACGGCGTTGATCATCATCGCGCCGTGCTTGATGATGCCGCCCTGCTCGTAGCGCGCGCCGACCATGTAGCCGGTGGTGTTCTGGAGGAACAGCAGCGGCGTGTCGGCGCTGTTGGCGAGCTGGATGAACTGCGCGGCCTTCTGCGCCTCCTCGCTGAACAGCACGCCCCGCGCGTTGGCCAGCACCCCGACCGGATAGCCGTGCAGGTCGGCCCAGCCGGTGACGAGGCTGGTCCCGTAGTCGGGCTTGAACTCGTCGAACCGGGAGCCGTCCACGAGCCGGGCGATCACCTCGCGCGGGTCGAACGGCACGCGCAGGTCCGTCGGCACGAGGCCGAGCAGCTCCTCCTCGTCGAACAGCGGCGGCTCGGCCGGCTTGGGCGCGGGGCCCTGCTTGCGCCGGTTCAACCGGGCCACCACGCGCCGGGTCAGCCGGATCGCGTCGACCTCGTCGGCGGCCACGAAGTCCGCGAGCCCGGACGTGGTGCCGTGCATCCGCGCGCCGCCCAGCGACTCGTCGTCGGACTCCTCGCCGGTCGCCATCCGCACCAGCGGCGGCCCGCCGAGGAACACCTTGGAGCGGCCGTCCACCATGATCACGTAGTCGGACGTGCCCGGCACGTACGCGCCGCCCGCCGTCGCGTTGCCGAACACCGCGCTGATCGTCGGGATGCCCGCCGCCGACAGCCGGGTCAGGTCGCGGAACGCCCGGCCGCCGGGGATGAAGATCTCGCTCTGGCTCGGCAGGTCGGCGCCGCCGGACTCGACCAGCCCGATCAGCGGCAGCCGGTTCTGCAGCGCGATGTCGTTGGCGCGGAACGTCTTGCGCAGCGTCCACGGGTTGCTCGCGCCGCCGCGCACCGTCGGGTCGTTGGCCACGACCACGCACTCGACGCCCTCGACCACGCCGATGCCGGTCACCACGCTCGCGCCGACCGGGTAGTCGGTGCCCCAGGCGGCCAGCGGCGACAGCTCCAGGAACGGGCTGTCCGGGTCGACCAGCAGCTCGACCCGCTCGCGCGCCGACAGCTTGCCGCGCCGGCGGTGCCGCTCGGTGTACTTCGGCCCGCCGCCCGCGAGGGCCTTGGCCTGCTCGGCGTCCAGCTCGGCCAGCTTGGCCAGCAACGCCTCCCTGTTCTCGGCGTAGCCCGGCGACCGGGTGTCCACCGCCGTGCGCAGCGTCGTCATGCCGTGTACCCCAATCGCCTGGCCGCCAGCTCGGTCATCACCTCGGTCGCGCCGCCCCCGATGCCCAGGACGCGCGCGTCCCGGTAGTGCCGCTCCACCTCCGCGTCGCGGAGGTAGCCGGCGCCGCCGTGCAGCTGCACGGCCGCGTCCACCACGAACGAGCAAGCCTCGACGGCGGCGTTCTTCGCGAAGCACACCTGCGCCACGACCTCCTCGCCGCGCGCCGCCCGCACCGCCACCTCGCGCACGTAGGTGCGGGCGAGGTCGGTCCGCTGCGCCATCTCCACCAGCCGGTGCGCGACGACCTGGCGCGTGATCAGGGGCCGGCCGAACGCCTCGCGCCGCCGCACGTGGGCGACGGTGAGGTCGAGGGCGCGCTGCGCCGTCGCGTACGCCTGCACGGCCAGCGAGATCCGCTCCGCCTGGAACTGCCGCATGAGCAGCGCGAAGCCGCCGTTCTCCGGCCCGACCAGGTTGGCGGCGGGCACGCGGGCGTCCGCGAAGGACAGGTCGGCGGTGTCGGAGCAGTGCCAACCCATCTTCTCCAGCCGCCGGTCCACGCCGAACCCGGGCGTGCCGCGCTCCACCACCAGCAGGCTGATGCCCTCGTGGCCCGGTCCCCCGGTGCGCACCGCCGCGGTCACGAAGTCCGCCCGCGTGCCGGAGGTGGTGAACGCCTTCGCCCCGTTGACGACGAAGTGGTCGCCGTCGCGGCGCGCGGTGGTGCGCAGCGCGGCCACGTCCGACCCGCCGCCGGGCTCGGTGATCGCCAGCGACCCGATCAGCTCGCCCGCCAGGGCCGGTCGCGCGAACCGGTCGATCAGCGCCGGGTCGCCCGCGTCCACGATGTGCGGCACCGCGATGCCGTGCGTGAGCAGCCCGGCGACCAGGCCGGACGAGCCGCCCGCCTGGATCAGCTCCTCGGTGACCACGACGGTGTCGAGCAGGTCGCCCGCGCCGCCGACGGACTCGGGGAAGCCGACGCCCAGCAACCCGATCGCCGCCGCCGCGCGGTGCAGCGACCGGGGCAGCTCGCCCGCGCGCTCCCACCCGTCGAGGTGCGGCACGACCTCCTTCTCGGTGAACCGCCGCACGGTCGCGCGCAGGTCGCGCCGCTCGGGCGTGCCGAACAGGTCACCAGTGCTCACAGCAGCTCCTCGGGGACGTCGACGTGCCGGGAGCGCAGCCACTCGCCCAGCGCCTTGGCCTGCGGGTCGAACCGGGTGGAGGAGGCGACGCCGTCGCCGAGCAGGCCGCGCAGCACGAAGTTCAGCGCCCGCAGGTTCGGCAGCTCGTGGCGGACGACCTCGTCCGCCTCGGGCAGCAGCTCCTTGAGCCGGGCCACCGTCAGCTCGGCGCGCAGCCACTCGTACCGCGCGTCGGTGCGCGCCCACACGCCGAGGTTGGCGTCGCCGCCCTTGTCGCCCGAGCGGGCGCCGACGACGGCGCCGAGCGGGACCCTCCTGGTGCGTCCGCTCATACCGCGACCACCTCCCCGCCGGGCAGCACGACCCGGTGCGCGACGGCGTCGCGCGGCACGTACGCGGCCCGGTACACGCCGAACGGCGTGCCGTCGCCGGGCGGCGCGGTGACGTGGAAGCCCGGGTAGGACGCCAGCGCCAGCTCCACGGCCGCCCGGGAGAACGCCTTGGCGCGCCCGGGGTCCGCCGTCTTGACCGTGGCGTGCAGCAGCGCGCTCGCGGTCTCCTCGGTGTCGGCGTCGGCGCGATCGGTGCGCGCCAGCACCCACGTGAGGTCGTCCGCGCCGAGCGCGGCCTCCAGCTGCCGCCGCACGAGGGCGGCCTTGGCCTCCACGTCCAGCCCGGTCAGCACGAACGTGGTGGAGTTGCGGAACCCGCCGAGGGTGTTGAGGCAGACCTTCAGCTCGTCCGGCGGCGGCGACCCGCGCACCCCCGAGATCCGCACCCCGCGCTCGTGCGGGTCGAGCCGGATCGTGTCGAAGTGGCTGACCACGTCCGGGCCCGGGTAGGCCGGGTCGCCGATCTCGTAGAGCAGCTGGGCGGTGACCGTGTCGGCGGTGACCGCGCCGCCCGTGCCGTCGTGCTTGGTGATCAGCGCGGACCCGTCGGCCTCGACCTCGGCGATCGGGAACCCGGGCCGCTCGGCGTCGATCTCGGTGAAGAACGGGTAGTTGCCGCCGGTGGCCTGCGCGCCGCACTCCAGCACGTGCCCGGCGACGGTGGCCCCGGCCAGCCGGTCCCAGTCCCCGCGGCCCCAGCCGAAGTGCGCGGCGGCCGGCCCCACGACCAGCGAGGCGTCCGTGACGCGGCCGGTGACCACGACGTCCGCGCCCGCCTTCAGGGCTTCGGCGATGCCCCACGCGCCGAGGTAGGCGTTGGCGGTCAGCGCGTCGGGGAAGTGGGCGCGCACGTCGTCGCCGGTCACGCAGGCGACCTTCGCGCCCGTGCCGAGCGCGTCGACCGCCTCGGCCAGCCCCTCGGGGTTGAGCCCGCCCGCGTTGGACACGATCTTCACGCCGCGTTCCAGCGCCTCGGCGAGGTTGTCCTCCAGCTGGCGCAGGAACGTGCGGGCGTAGCCCAGGCGGGGGTCCTTCGCGCGGTCGCGGCCGAGGATGAGCATGGTCAGCTCGGCCAGGTAGTCGCCGGTCAGCACGTCGAGGTGACCGCCGTGCAGCATCTCGCGCACGGCGGAGAACCGGTCGCCGTAGAAGCCGGACGCGTTGCCGATGCGGATCACCGCCGCTCCCGCCCCGCGCCGGGGGGACCGGCGAACGCCTGCGCGATCGGCAGCCACGCGCTCGCCACCGGTCCGGACGCGGTGACGGCGAGGTCGTCGCGGTGCCGGCGCTGCGTGGCGAGCAGGCAGAAGTCCAGGGCGGGGCCGGTGATCCGGTCGGCGGCCCCCTCGGGGCCCCACGCCCACAGCTCGCCGTCCGGGGCGGTCAGCTCGACCCGCACCGGGTCGCCCGGCACGGGCAGCCCGTTGACCAGGAACGCGTAGCCGAACGCGCGCACCGCGATGTGCGCGACGTGCTTGAGCCGCCGGGTGGGTTCGCGGACCACGCCGAGCGCGTCGGCCACGTCCTGGCCGTGCGCCCACGTCTCCATCAGCCGGGCGGTGGCCATGGACGTCGGGCTCATGGGCGGCCCGAACCACGGCACCCGGCCGCCCTCGGGGACGGCGAGCAGCGCGGCGGCCAGCTCCTCCCGGCTCGCGCGCCACCCGTCGAGCGTCACGGGTTCCCGCGCGCCCTCGTCGACCATGTCGGGCGTGGCCGTCGCCAGCGCTCCGGCGAACGCGGCCGGGTCGCGCGCGGCGAGCGCGGCGATCCGGTCCGTCCAGCTCAGGTGGGCGACCTGGTGGGCGATCGTCCAGCCGGCGGCGGGCGTGGGCAGCGACCAGTCGGCGTCCGCGACCAGGTCGTCCAGCACCCCGCTCTCGGCGCGCAGGTCGTCCAGGACGTGCTCGATCACGGCGTCTCCTCCCGCAGGGTCTCCTCCAGCAGCCGCGCCCAGTGCCGGACGACCCGCCGGCGCCGGTTCCCGTCGTCGGTGAGCTGGTTCGCGAGCGCCAGGCCGCGGACCAGGTCCAGGGTGATCTGCACGGCCTCGCGCACGCCGGGCCTGGTCTCGTCGGCGCCGAGCAGCTCGACGGCCAGCCGGTGGGTCTCGCGCCCGATGCGGACCTCCAGCGGCACGACCACCGTCTTCAGGGCGGCGTCGGTGCGGGCGGCGACCCACAGTTCGAGGGCGGCGGTGAACAGGTCGCTCGCGTAGAAGTCGGCGATCAGCTCGACCACCGCGGTGACGCCGCCGTGCGCGGTGCGGGCGCGTTCCTTGAGGTGCAGGACGCTCTCCGCGCCCAGGTGCTCGACCGCGGCGGCGACCAGCTCGCCGCGGGTGCGGAAGTGGTGCAGCTGGGCGCCGCGGGAGACGCCCGCGCGCTCGGCCACGACCGTCGTCGTCGTGCCCGACCAGCCCAGCTCGACGAGGCACCCGACCGTCGCCTCCATGAGCTTGCGCCGGGTCTCGCGGCTGCGGTCGGCCTGCCGCTGCCTGGTCTCGGTGGCCATGCGGGCGAGTGTTCCGCCCCACTAACAAACAGTCAAGACTGATTGTTAGTGGGGCGGTTCGTCGGCGGGGCGGTCGCCCCGGGCTACCAGCCGCCCTGGGCCATCGTCTGGAACAACCACCTCCCGTCGACCTTCACCAGCAGGTCGCCGTACCGCACGACCTGCGCGTGCCCGTCCGCGGTGATGGTCGCGTCGGTGATCACGAACACCAGGTCGGCGGTGAGGAAGTGCGGCGTCCGCACCGACTCCATCCCCACGTCCCCGTCGCCCAGCGACGCGGCCATGTCGGCCAGGAACCGCGCCCGGTCCCACGACCGCGCCGACCCGTCGGTCACCGCGTTGACGGGGAACAACGCCTTGTCCGCCATCGCCTCGACGTCCTTGGCCACCGCCAGGGCGTCCCACTCCGCGAACCACGCCAGCACCCCGGCCACGTCCTCGTCGGTCGGCGTGAAACCCGCTCCACTGCCCGGTACCCCAGTCATGCCGTACAGCGTACCGTACAAAATACGGTGAGAGCATGGCCGCATGGTCACTTCACGGCGGGACGTGCTGCGGTGGGCGGGGACGGGCGCGATCGGGGCGGCGGTGGGCGGGCACGGCGGGCCACCGCCCCGGTGGGCGCGATTACGGGCGCGGCTGTCCGGTGACCTGCTGCTGCCCGGCGACCCCGGCTACGACACCGCGCGGCTGCCGTTCAACAGCCTGTACGACCACCACCGGCCCGCCGCGATCGCCCGCTGCGCGCACCCCGACGACGTGCGGCACTGCCTGGACGAGGCCCGGCGGTCCGGCGTGGCGGTGGCCGCGCGCGGCGGCGGGCACGGCTACGACGCCCACTCCACCCCCGACCGGGGGCTCGTGGTGGACCTCGCGCCGCTGTCCGGTGTCGAGGTGCGCCCGGGCGGCACGGCCGTTGTCGGCGCGGGCGCCCGCCTCCGCGACGTCTACGCGGCGCTGAGCGCGACCGGCCGCTGCCTCCCGCTGGGCAACTGCCCGTCGGTCGGCATCGCGGGGCTCACCCTCGGCGGCGGCCTGGGCTGGCTCGACCGCGCCCACGGCCTGACCTGCGACCGGCTGAGGTCGGCCCGGGTCGTCACCACCGACGGCCGCCTGCTGACCGCCTCGGCCGAGCGCGAACCCGACCTGTTCTGGGCGCTGCGCGGCGGTGGCGGCGGGAGCTTCGGCGTCGTCACGTCGTTCGAGTTCGCCACCGCGCCCGCGCCGCCCCTGCTGACCGTGTTCCGGGTGCGCTTCCCGGCCGGGTCGGCGGCCGACGTGCTCGGCGCGTGGCAGCCGTGGAGCACGGCCGTGCCGGAGGAGCTGTCGAGCACCTGCGTCGTGCTGCCGGACGGCTCGGTCGACCTCACCGGCTGCCGGATCGGCCCGGCGACCGCGCTGCGGGCCGAGGTGGGCCGCCTGCTCGACGCGGTCGGCACCCGCCCGCCGCTGGAGGACGCCGAGGTGGACCTCCCCACCGCGGTCGGGATCATGACCGGCGGCCACCCCGCCCGCAACGCGTTCCGGGCCTCCTCGCGCCTCGCCGACGGGCCGTGGACCGACCCGGCCGCCGTCGCGGGCACCCTGGAGGGCAAGCGCAGCGCGCTGCTCGTCGTCGCCGCGCTGGGCGGCGCGGTGGACCGGGTCGGCCCGCGCGGCACCGCCTACCCGCACCGGGGCTCGCCCACCTCGGTCGAGGTGTTCGGCGCGGTCGCCGACCGGCCCGCCGACGAGGTCACCCGCGAGGTGGACGACGTGCAACGCGCGCTCGCGCCGCTCGTCGGCACCGGCACGTACGCCAACTACCTCGACCCGCTCCAGGAGGACTGGCCGAGCACCGCGTACCGGCACAACCTGCCGCGCCTGCGCCGGGTCGCCCGCCGCTACGACCCCGACGACGTGCTGGGGTCGCCGCTGTCGGCCTGACCGGCGTCCACCCGACGTCCAACGGCCGTCCCACCGCGGTGGGCGACCTCGTCCCGGTCCACACCCGGTACCCGCCGCACCGGCGGGTCACCGACACCGACGGACCCCGGGGAGAACCCGTGCGTCGACCACCGACCGGACCGGGCTCCCCCGCCCCCCGGCCGTGAAGCCCCGCTCGTGCTGTCCCCGCTGCCGGCAGTGAGCGCCTACGACCCGCGCGGCGCCTGCGGTCCGCCCGGGACGGTGGTGGACTCCGGCGCCGTCGAACTCACCCGGCCCGATCCCGGTCGGGCGGGCAGTTGTGGCTCACCAGGCCGTTGGCCACGAAGTCCCCGGTGCCGGTGGTGACGTCGTACAGCGCCCGCGTCACGCCGAGCGCCTCCACGGCCACCACCGGCAGCCGGGGCGTCACGGGCACCGCCACGCCCTCCACGGCGTTGCGGTGCGGCACGGCCGGTTCCACCAGGTGCAGGAACCGCAGCCGCTCGGCCAGCCCGCCGACGACGCGCACGCCGCGCACCTCGACCACGTGCGGCACCGCCAGCCGGGTCAGCGCGAGCACCGCCGCCTCGAACACCGCGCTGTCCGAACTGGACATCACCAGCTCGCCGCCGGTCGAGCTGCCCCGCGAGTCGAACAGCCCGGCCAGGAAACCCTTCGACCACTCGTCACCGGGCGTCGTCGGCCACTCGACCAGGTCGCGGTCGCGCGGCACGGAACCGGCCGCGAAGTCGCGGGCGCGCGCCAGCACGGCGGGGTCGCCGGGCAGGCCGCCGCGCACCACGCCCCACAGGTAGCCCTCGCGGTACTCCCGCACGTGCGCGGGCGGGGCGGCGAACCGGCCCGTGCCGACCAGGCGGGCGCCCTTCACCAGGAACGGCCGCTCGTCGAGGTCGTCGCCCTGGCCGGGCGTGACGTGCTTCCAGCCCTCGTCGGTGAGGAACCGGTGGTCACCGCCCGCCACGACCTGCGTGCCGTCGCCCAGCGTCACGCGGTACGCGGGTTCGGCGGTCTTCCCGTGGGCGCGCACCCGCGTGACGACGAACCGGCCGTCCCGCGTGCCGAACACCTCCTCGCCCACCGACACGTCGGCGATGGGCCTGGTCCGGCCGTCGGCCAGCAGCACGGGCGTGTCCCCCGCCAGGCAGCGGGTGCGAGCATGTCCGCGGGACCCCGGTAGGGCCCGCCGCCGGTCCGCCACGTCCCGCTGCCCGTCCCGTCGCATACGCTCATTCGAACACGTGTTCGAATCATGGTCAAACGGAGTCGCCTTGTCCCCGCTGGACGTCGTCCTGTGGCCCTTCACCACCCCGGCGGTCACCGTCGGGGGCGTCAGCACGAGCTGGGGCGAGGTGGCGGGCTTCGTCACCGGCGCGCTGTGCGTCTGGCTGGTGGCCCGCCAGAACCCGTTGAACTGGCCGATCGGCATCCTCAACAACCTCGCCTTCCTGGTGCTGTTCGCGACCAGCGGCCTGTACGCGGACTCCGGTCTCCAGCTCGTCTACGTCACGCTCGCCCTGTACGGCTGGTGGGCCTGGTTGCGCGGCGGTGCGGAGCGCACCGCCCTGCCCGTCAGCCGGACCACCCGCGCCCAGTGGTGGTGGCTCGCGGCCGCCGGCGTGGCGGCCACCCTGGTGCTGGTGTGGGTCCTGAGCTCGTTCACCACCTCCAACGTCCCGTGGGCCGATTCGGTGACGACCGCCCTCTCGCTGCTCGCCACCTGGGGCCAGACCCGCAAGAAGGTCGAGTGCTGGTGGCTGTGGATCGCCGCGGACGTCGTCTACGTCCCGTTGTACGCCTACAAGGACCTGTGGCTGACCGCGGTGCTCTACGTCGGCTTCCTGGCCCTGTGCGTGCTCGGCCTGCGCAACTGGACGAAGGCGGTGCGCGCCGACGAGGCCGCCACCGCCCGGACCGCGGTGTGAGCGGGCCGGGGACGAGCGGGTCCGGGGTGAGCGAGTTCGACCACGCGCTGGTGCTGGGCAAGTTCTACCCGCCGCACGCCGGGCACCACCACCTCGTCCGCACCGCCGCCGCCCGCAGCGCGCGCACGACGGTGACGGTGCTGGCGTCGCACGCGGAGTCGATCCCGGTCGCCGACCGGGTGGCGTGGCTGCGCGCGGAGCACGCCGGGACGCCCGGCCTCGTGGTCCTCGGCGACGTCGACGACCACGAGATGGACTTCGACAGCGACGCCGTGTGGGAGCTGCACATGGGCGTGGCGCGCGCCGTGCTCGCGCGGCGCGCGATCCTGGACGGCGACCCGGCGTCGGCCGCCGTGGACGCGGTGTTCTCCAGCGAGCGCTACGGCGACGAGATGGCCAAGCGGCTCGGCGCCCGGCACGTGCCGGTCGACCCGGACCGGGTCGCGCACCCGGTGTCCGGCACCGCGATCCGGGCAGACCCGCGGGCGCACTGGGCGCACCTGGCGCCCGCCACCCGGGCGGGGCTGTGCGCCCGGATCGTGGTGCTCGGTGCCGAGAGCACCGGCACGACCACGCTGTCGCGACAACTCGCGGCGCACCTCGGCGCACCCTGGGTACCCGAGTACGGCCGCGCCCACACCGAGCACAAGCTGACCGCCGCGCGGGCGTTCGACCCGGACGCCCCGCTCGACCGTCTGGTGTGGACGGTCGGCGACTTCCAGGACGTGGCGCGCCGGCAGGAGGAGCTGATCCGCGCCGCCTCCACCGGACCGGTCGTGGTGTGCGACAACGACGCGTGGGCGGCGACCGCGTGGGGCCACCGCTACCTCGGCGCTCCGCGCGACGACATCGCGCCGGACGCCCGCCGCCCCGCCCTCTACCTGCTGACCGACCACGAGGACGTGCCGTTCGAGCAGGACGGGTGGCGGGACGGCGAGCACCTGCGCGCCTGGATGACCGGGCTGTTCCGGGAGGGCCTGGCCGCGCGCGGCGTGCCGTGGCGGCTGGTCACCGGGTCGCCGGAGCAGCGGCTGCGGCAGGCCCTGGACGCCTGCGAGGAGGCGGTCGCCCAGCACTTCCGCTTCACCGACCCGTTGGGTTAGCGGTCGGCGCGCCGGGCTGTCCGGTCGGCGGGCGCCACCGGGCGATCGGGCAGTATGTGCGCCGTGCAAGCCAAGGACCTGATCGCCGCGCACGGCCACGGCCACGGGCGACCCACCGGCCCCGCGTCCCACCAGGTGCGGCGGTTGCTGCTGGTCCTGCTGCTGCCGCTGGTGCTGGCGACGGTCGTGGGCGCGTTCGTGCTCTACCCGTTCGGGCACGACCAGCGCACCGGCGCGGAGGTCGGCATCACCCAGGTGCCGGTGCTCGGCGACGTGACGGCCGTGGTGGCCGGCGGGTGCGGCCCGGAGGTGGGCCAGGCCGGGGCGACCGGGTGCGTGCTGGTGACCGTGCGGATGACCGACGGCGCGGCGGCCGGGCGGGACGTGCGGGTGCCGGTGCCCGACCAGCCGACGACGCCGGACTTCTCGGTGGGCGACGCGGTCGTGCTGTCCTTCGGCGGCGGCGACCCGAACAGCAGCGCGTCCTACCAGCTCGTCGACTTCCAGCGCGGCACGCCGCTGCTGCTGCTGGCCGTGCTGTTCCTGGCGGCCGTGCTGCTGCTCGGGCGGTGGCACGGGCTGGCCGCGCTGGGCGCGCTGGCGCTGAGCTTCGTGGTGCTGGTGGTGTTCGTGCTGCCCGCGATCCTGGCCGGCGAGAACCCGCTGACGGTGGCCGTGGTCGGCGCGGGGCTGATCATGTTCGTGGTGCTGTACCTGACGCACGGGGTGTCCGCGCGCACGTCCACCGCCGTGCTCGGGACGCTGGTGAGCCTCGCCCTGATCTGCCTGCTGGGCGTCGCGTTCTCCGCGTTCGGCAAGCTCACCGGCATCGACCAGGAGACCGGCAACCTGGTCGCGGTGCTGGGGCACGGCATCGACACCCGCGGGCTGCTGCTGGCCGGGACGGTCATCGGCGCGCTGGGCGTGCTGGACGACGTGACCGTGACGCAGACCAGCGCGGTGTGGGAGCTGCGCCGGGCCAACCCGTCGCTGGGGTTCCGCGACCTGTACGCGGCGGGGTCCCGGATCGGCCGCGACCACCTGTCGTCCGTGGTGAACACCCTGGTCATGGCGTACGCGGGCGCGGCGCTGCCGCTGCTGCTGGCGTTCTCCCTGTCGGGCCGCACGCTGGGCGAGATCCTGACCGCGCAGGAGGTGGCGCAGGAGGTCGTGCGGACCCTGGTGGGCAGCATCGGCCTGGTGGCGGCCGTCCCGATCACCACCGCCCTGGCCGCGTGGGTGGCGGGCCGCGAGGACGCGCCCGCCACCGCCGGGGCGGCCGGGCCCGACGACGACCCGGAGGACGACCGGGAAGAGGACGGCCCGGAGGACGACGTGCCCACCGGGACCGCCGCCTGGAGCGCGCGGGTGACGGGCGACCTGCGCACCGGCTACGACCCCGCGAAGGGCCCCTGGCGACGGCCTCCCCGGACGGCCGCTAGCGAGCGAGCAGCACCACCAGCAGCGCGACCGCGGCGGGCACGGACTGCACGAACAGGATTCGACGACTGACCGTCGCCGCGCCGTACAGCCCGGCCACGACGACGCACGCCAGGAAGAACACGGCGAACGCGAAGCCGACCGACCCGCCGGCCACGACGCCGACCAGCAGGCCCGCGGCGAGGAAGCCGTTGTAGAGGCCCTGGTTGGCCGCCAGCGCCTTGGACTCGGCGGCGAACTCCGCCGTGGTCCCGAACGCCGCGCGACCGCGCGGGGTGTTCCACAGGAACATCTCCAGCACGAGGATGTAGAGGTGGACGGCCGCGACGAGCGCGGTCAGGACATCAGCGGCGATCTGCACGTGCATCACCCTAATGCCGGAGCGACGACTAAGTTGTCGGGTGTGGGACGACTGCGCAAGACCGACGAGACCATCACGAGGGAGGTGGACTCGGGCATCGCGGAACTCGTCCCCGACCAGGACGTGCCGCGGGCGTGGGTGCTGCGCCTGAACGGCACCCCGCAGTCGCACGTCGACCTGGACGACCCGACGCACCTGGAGTTCGAGTACCTGCGGCGGCTCGGCCACGTCGCCGACCTGGTGGCCCCGGACGGCGACCCGATCCGCGCCCTGCACCTCGGCGGCGGCGCGCTCACCCTCCCCCGCTACGTCGCCACCACCCGCCCGCGCTCCACCCAGCAGGTCGTGGAGATCGACGCGGCGCTGGTCGAGCTGGTGCGCGGCGTGCTCCCGCTGGACCGCAACTGGCGCATCCGCGTCCGCACCGGCGACGCGCGGGCCGTGCTGGTCAGGGCGCCCGAGGACACGTTCGACCTGGTCGTCACCGACGTCTTCGCGGGCGCGCGCACCCCGGCGCACCTCACGTCGGTGGAGTTCGTGCACCAGGTGTCCCGGACGCTGCGCGCGGGCGGCGTCTACGCGGCCAACATCGGCGACGGCGGCCCGCTCACCTTCGCCCGCGCCCAGGCGGCCACCGTGCGCGCCGTGTTCCCCCACGTGTGCGTCCTGGCCGAACCCACCGTCTTCCGCGGCCGGCGCTTCGGCAACTTCGTCCTGGTCGCCTCGCACACCGAGCTGCCGATCGCCGCCCTGACCCGCCGCACGGCCGGCGACCCGTTCCCCGGCCGGGTCGAGCACGACGCCTCGCTGACCCGTTTCATCGGCGGCGTGCCGCCCACGACGGACGCGACGGCCACCCTCTCCCCCGCACCGCCCAAGGGCACCTGGGGCCTGCCGGACGACTGACCGGCTCCCGCCGCCCGACCGCCCGACCGCTCCCGCGCGGCACGACGGACGACAGCCGTGCCCGCCGGTTCGCCCCGACCGCCACCGGCCACCCCGCCCGCCGGCGACCGCCCTTGCCGCGGACGGCCGCTGGCGTGCGGGCTAGTCCAGCGTCGACACGAACCGGGAGATGGCCTTCGGGTTCAGCTTCTGCGCCAGCTTGCCCGTCGGGGCCGTCGCGGCCAGCTGGTAGAGCGGCCGGTCGGCGGTGGCCAGGCCGCGGGCCTCGGCGCGGAGCTGGGCGACCAGCAGCTCGGAGAAGAGGAGCCCCGGCGGGTCGCCGCGGCCCGCGAGGACGTCCGCCAGCGTGCGCAGCGGCAGGATGCCCTGCTCGCGGGCGCCGGTGCCCGAGTAGACGGCGAGCGCCAGGTTGACCGCCTTGCGCCCCCCTCGCACGAGCAGGCCCACGGTGCGGGCCCCACGCACGTCGGTCACCAGCAGGTCGAGCTGCTCGGCGGTGTGCAGGTCCACCGAGCGGGTGCCGAACGCCCGCACGGACAGGACCTTGCCCTCCAGCCGCACGCGCCGCCGGGCCTCGGAGACGGCCAGCAGCGCGAAGGGCACGAAGAAGATCGCCGCCGTGACCAGGCCGGCGGTGCGGCCGGCGAGCAGCCCCAGCAACCCGCCGAAGGCGGCGGCGACGACGAGCGCGCTGACGACGACCGTCACGGCGCGCTTGCGCACCTGCTCCGGCTCCAGCAGGTCGAGGGGGATGCTCTCGCTCACCGGCCCAACGCCTCCAGCACCGACGTCACCGCGTCCGCCAGCGGCACGGACCGCTGGTCGCCCGTCGCCAGCTCCTTGAGCTGCACGACCCCGGCCTCGATGTCGCGTTCGCCGAGCACGAGCGCGAACCGCGCGCCCGAGCGGTCGGCGCCCTTCATCGCACCCTTGAGCCCCTTGCCGCCGTAGGCGAGGTCGTAGCGCACGCCCGCACCGCGCAGCGGCGCCGCCAGGGCGACCAGGCGGGACTTCGCCGCCTCGCCCAGCGGCACGCCGTACACCTCGCAGCGCGCCGGGTCGCCGGGCACGACGCCCTCGGCCTGGCAGGCCAGCAGCGCCCGGTCCACGCCCAGCCCGAAGCCGACGCCGGACAGCGGCTGGCCGCCGAGCTGCTCCATCAGGCCGTCGTAGCGCCCGCCGCCGCCGATGCCGGACTGCGCGCCCAGCCCGTCGTGCACGAACTCGAACGTCGTCTTCGTGTAGTAGTCGAGGCCGCGCACCATCCGCGGGTTCTCCACGAACTTCACGCCCAGGTCGCCGAGGTACCCCTTGACGGCCTCGTAGTGGGCCAGCGACTCGGCGGACAGGTTGTCCACCATCAGCGGCGCGTCGGCGACCAGCTCGCGCACCTCGGGCCGCTTGTCGTCGAGCACCCGCAGCGGGTTGATCTCGGCGCGGCGGCGGGTCTCGTCGTCCAGCGGCAGCCCCGCCAGGAACGCCTGGAGCTTCTCCCGGTACCGGGGTCGGCACGTCGAGTCGCCCAGCGAGGTCAGCTCCAGCCGGAACCCGGTCAGCCCGAGCGACCGGAACCCGGCGTCGGCGACCGCGATGACCTCGGCGTCCAGCGCCGGGTCGTCCACGCCCACGGCCTCGACGCCGACCTGGTGGAACTGCCGGTAGCGGCCCGCCTGGGGCTGCTCGGCGCGGAAGAACTGGCCCGCGTAGGCGAGCTTCACGGGCAGCTGCCCGCGGTCCAGGCCGTGCTCGATGACGGCGCGCATGACGCCCGCCGTGCCCTCGGGCCGCAGCGTGATGGACCGGCCGCCGCGGTCGGTGAAGGTGTACATCTCCTTGCTGACCACGTCGGTGGACTCGCCGACGCCGCGCGCGAACAGCGCGGTGTCCTCGAAGACGGGCAGCTCGACGTAGCCGTAGCCGGCGCGGCGCGCGGAGTCCACCAGCGCCTCGCGGACCGCCAGGAACGACGCGGAGGTCGGCGGGAAGTAGTCGGGCACGCCCTTGGGCGCGGAGAAGGGCGGTGCGGAAGAGGTCGGTGCGGAAGAGGTCGTCACGGTGTTCCCTACAGTCCTCGCTGCGGTGCGGCCGGCGCGTCGGGGGAACCCAGCTCCAGCAGGAACGGGTTGCTCGCGCGCTCGCGGCCGATGGTCGTCGTGGGCCCGTGGCCGGGCAGCACCACCGTGTCGTCGGCCAGCGTCAGCACCTTCGTGCGCAGCGACGCCAGCATCTCGCGGTGGTCCCCGCCCGGCAGGTCGGTGCGCCCGATGGAGCCGGCGAAGAGGGTGTCGCCGGACAGCACGAGCCGTCCGCCCTCCTCGGTGCCGGCGCGGAACATCACCGACCCGCCGGTATGGCCCGGTGTGTGGTCGACGGTCAGCTTCAGGCCGGCCAGGTCCAGCTCGGCGCCGTCGGCCAGCTCGCGCACCTCGCGCGGCTCGCGCATCTCCAGGTTGCCCCCGAAGAACGCCCGCGACTCGGCGCTGATGCCCTTGAGCGGGTCCGACAGCAGCTCGCGGTCCCGGGGGTGCACCCAGGCGGGCACGTCGTTGCCGTCGCAGACGGGCGCGACGGAGAACGAGTGGTCGAAGTGGCCGTGCGTCAGCAGCACGGCGACGGGCGACAGCCGGTGCTCGCGCAGCGCCTCGGCGACCGGCTCCTCCGCGTCCTGGCCGGGGTCGACCACCACGCACGGCCCGCCCGCACCCGTGGCCAGCAGGAAGCAGTTGGCCTGGAGGGCGCCGGTGGGGAACCCGATCACGAGCACGGGAGCACCTCTCGACGGCAACGGATCGACAACGGATCACTGCGGACCCCGCCACCAGCCTATCCGCCACACGCCGGCTATATACGTGCCCCCTAGACTGCTCACCGATCGTCGCCGTCGACGCAGAGACCAGGGAGGGTGCGAGGTGCCGACCAACGTGCAGCGCCGCGAGCAGGCCAAGCGGAAGCTGGAACGCCAGCTCGTCCGCCGGGCGGAGCGCGCGAAGCGGCGCCGGGTGTTCGCCGTCGTGGGGACCGTGGTCGCGGTCGTCGTCGTCGCGGGCGGTGTGTACTTCCTCGCCACGGCCGACTTCGGCGGCGGCGGTGGCGACGACGCGGCGGCCAGCTCCAGCGCGCCCGCACCCATCACCATCCCGACCGAGGTCAAGGCCCTGCCGACCCGCCCGACGCCCCTCGCGGACCCCGCGAGCTGCGAGTACCGGCCGTCGACGGAGCCCGCCTCGAAGGAGGGCACGAAGGCGCCCGAGGGCGGCGGCATCGCCGCGTCCGGCACCGTGCAGGCCACCGTCAAGGCCAACATCGGCGAGCTGAAGCTCACCCTGGACCGGGCGCTCGCGCCCTGCGCGGTGAACAGCTTCGTCAACCTGGTCAAGCAGGGCTACTACGACGGCAGCACGTGCCACCGCATCGGCACCGAGGGCCTCCAGATGCTCCAGTGCGGCGACCCGACGGGCACCGGCTCCGGCGGCCCCGGCTACGCGTTCGACAACGAGACGTGGCCCGAGCTGACCTACGGCCGCGGCTACCTGGCCATGGCGAACGCCGGCACGGACGAGGCGACGCAGAAGGGCACGAACGGCAGCCAGTTCTTCATCGTCTACGGCGACGCGCAGCTCTCGCCCGACTACTCGGTCTTCGGCAGCATCGACGAGGCGGGCCTGAAGCTGATCGATGAGGTCGCCCGCGCGGGCCACGACGGGTCGTTCGACCCGGCGCCCGGTGGCGGCAAGCCGAACAAGGAAGTGAAGTTCGAGACGGTCAGCGTCGCCTGACCCGACCGGACC
>NZ_JBPKJK010000051.1:0-54906 GCF_051756985.1 Saccharothrix sabaoui | reverse complement strand
CTGGGCCCCGGTGAGCTGGTGCAGGACGGTGGCCGCCGCGGTGTCGTGCGTGGCGGCCAGGAACCGCCCGATCTTCGCGTGGTGCTCCTCGGCGTGCCGCCGCGGGGGCGGGACCGGCGGGAGGTCGTTGAGCCAGGCGTGGAAGGAGTCCTGCAACCACGGGTCGAGGTACTTCTCCTGGTGGTCGGTGCCGAGCGTCCCGCTGGGCACGTCCAACGCGCGGAACGTGCCGACGACGTCCATCGTCGCGGCGAACGCGGCCAGCAGTTCGAGTTCGTCGCTGATCCGCAGTCCCCGCGCGGCCAGCGCCTCCTCCCGGTACTCGAGGTAGGCCAGCAGCTCCAGCGGGGTGGGCAGCAGGTCGGTGAGCAGGTGCAGGACCGGCACGGCGAGGATCGCCGGAAACGCTCCGTCCGGCAACACCTCTCGCTGCCACAGCAGGCCGAGCACGGTAGGCAGCGAATCGAAGGTGTCCGCGGTCGGCACGACGGCGAAGACCCGACGGATCGTCCTGCGCTCCAGCGTCAACGACTCGTCGCGTTCGCCGGTCAGCACGACGCGGCCGTCCCGGTCCAGCGCGCGGACCAGGCGGGCCACCTGGAAGAAGCCGTCGCCGACGGTACGCCGCAGTTCGGTGACGGCGGCCTCCGGGTCGCCGTGCCGGGACCGGGTGCTGAGGTACCCGCCCTTGCCCTCGATCACCAGCACCACGTCCTGCCACACCAGGACACCGTCCACCTCGATCAGCTCGCCGGGCCGCGTGCCGGGGTACTTGCCGCCGCACAGCACCCGGGCGCCGGGGAACACCCCGGACAGGTGGTCCAGCGCGGCCTCCTCCACCATCTCGCCACGGGCCCGGTAGTACGGCAGGTTGGGCAGCCGGGCGAAGACCCGCTCGACCAGCCGGGAGAGATCCGAGCTGAACACGTGCGGCAGGCTGAACAGCACGAGGTCTTCGACCCCGACCAGTGGGGTGGTGGCCAACGGCGAATCGAACACGTGTCTGCGGTCGGTGTTGCGGCCCAGCGTCGCCGCGTCCGCGGTGAGCAGTGCGCGCCAGCGCTCGGCTTCCCGCCGCTGCGGTTCCGCCAGCGCGCCGGTCAGCACCGACCAGGGCAGCAGGAGCCTGATCCCTGCCGCCGCCAGGTCGTTCGTCGTCGACTCGGACAGGGTGAGGTCGGCAGGCAGGTGCAGCAGGGTGCGCTCGCGCAGCAGGGTCTGCAGCGCGGGATCGGTGATCGTGCCGTGGAACTCCCGGAGCGAGCCGGCCCAGCCGGACAGCACGAACATGTGGGCCCGCAACAGGAGGGTCAGGTCCGGGTGATCGCCGCCGCGGTCGCGGATCCGCCGGGCCAGGCGCAGCGAGTACTCCCAGTCGTAGCGGGTCGGGAACGCGCCGTGCCCGGACCGCCAGGCCCAGGCCAGTTGGTCGTGCACCTGCCACGACTCGTCCAGCACGGCCGGGGTGATCCCACCGTCGGCCCAGCCATTGGTGAGCGTCAGTTGACCGTCCAGCACGCCATGCCGCCGGGCCAGGGTGAGTGCGCGCAGCGCGGCTTCGAGGTTGCCGCGGCTGAACAGGTTCGGCGAGCCGATCCGCGGCTGGCAGGAGGCCAGGAACTCCATCTCGTGGGTGAACGGGTTGGCCGTGCCCAGCTGCCCGTCGTTCTTCCCCTGCCCGAACAGGACGGCCAGGCACAGGCAGTCCAGCAGGGTGGTGTGAGCCAACTCGACGTCCAGCGCGCGGGTCGTGACCACCAGTTCCCGCTCGCACGCGGTGCGGAACTCGGCGATCTCGGCCGGGGTGGCGGGGTGGCCGGAGTGCGGGTCGCCAAGTGCGGGCGGTGGTTCTACGAGGTCGGTGAAGCCGGCGGCGAAGGTGTCCGACAGCCGGGTGCCGAGGCTCGACAACACCGTGATCATGTCGCGTAACGCGCCCTGGTCCTGCGTCTGGATTCCCACGTTCCCGCCCCCCGCGTCAGGTTACCGAGCAGCGCTCTCGCCTGGTCACCGAATGTCATCACGCCTGTCCGATCTGCTGACAACTCCGTGCCTGCGGGTCGCTGTCGACTTCGTGCCTGGTCGCAGCCCGATAACCTGGTCGGACCGTTCCCGCCGGACCCGTACCGGCGCACCGCTGAGAGGTCGGTCCGTGCTGACGCGTCGCCCTGTGCCCCGACCCGGCGATCGAGCGTCCGGTGGGCAGCGGACCCGGTGGTTCCGCGATCCCCGGTTGGTCGGGGCGGCGGTGCTCCTCGTGGGGCTGGTGGTGCTCGCGGTGGTCGGGCCGCGGCCCGGGGCCGATCAGGTGCGGGAGTGGGCGGTGGCGGCCGGGCCGTGGTTGCCGCTCGCGTTCTTCGTGGCGCACGCGCTGGCGACGGTGGCCGTTCCGCGCACGCCGTTCACGCTCGGCGCGGGGTTGTTGTTCGGACCTGTCACGGGGGTGGTGGTCGCGGTGTCGGCCACGGCGGTGAGCGCGGCGCTGGCGTTCCTGCTCGCGCGGGCGCTGGGGCGGGACGCGGTGGCCGCCCGGTTGACGCACCCGGCGGTGGCGGCGGTGGACCGGCGGTTGGCGCGGCGCGGGTGGCTGGCGGTGGGCTCGTTGCGGCTGATCGCGCCGGTGCCGTTCCCGCTGGTCAACTACTGCGCGGGGGTGTCGTCGATCCGGTTCGCGCCGTTCCTGGTCGCCACGGTCGTCGGTGTGCTGCCAGGCACGGTCGCCGTGACGTTCCTCGGTGACGCGCTCACCGGGGACGTCGATCCGGTGCTGCTCGCGGTGTCCGCGGTGCTCGGCGCGGTGGGGGTGGCCGGTCTGGTGGTCGACGCGCGCCTGGGCGTCACCGCTCGGGGACGGGCGCGTCGAGCCGGACGCCCGTCGTCGACCTGCTGCCCGAACCCGTCGGGGGCGTCGGGAGGGTGAGCGCGGCGGCGACCGCGCCGTTGCCGGCGGTCTGCTGCAACCCGAGCACGGCGGCGGGTGTGCTCGCCGGGGTCGGCGGCGCGGAAGGGCTTCGCCGTTCGTGGACGCCGTGGTGGTGGGCGCAGTGGTGGTGGGCGCAGTGGTGGTGGGCGCAGTGGTGTGCGCGGCGGCCACCACCACGGGGTGCTCAGCCGGTGGGGGCGCCGAACCAGGTGGGCAGCCGGTCGCGCAGGCTGCGCTGGTCCTCGCCGACCCACGCCACGTGGCCGTCCGGTCGCAGCAGCACGGCGGGCGCGTCGAGTTCCCCGCTGACGTCGACGACGTGGTCGACCCGGTCGGCCCAGCCCTCGACCGAGAGCCGGCCGGTCTGGTCGAGCAGCAGGCCGCGGCCCGCGTGGGTCAGCGCGTAGAGCCGGCCGCGCCCGAGGGCGACGTCGCGCAGCCGCCTGCCGAGCAGGTGGTGCCCGTCGCCGAAGTCGTAGCGGATGCCGATCGCGCTGATCTTCTCGATCAGGTACCGGTTGACCTCCTCGAAGTCCATCAGCTCGGCCAGCAGGGCGCGCACGGCGCGCGGTCCCGGCTCGGGGGAGATCAGCTCGGCCTGCACGCGGGTGGTGTCGAGCACGTCGGCGGCGACGGGGCGGCGTTCGGCCTCGTAGCTGTCCAGGAGCCCGTCCGGGGCCCAGCCGCGGACCTCGGCGGCCAGTTTCCAGGCGAGGTTGAACGCGTCCTGCAGGCCGAGGTTGAGGCCCTGACCGCCCATCGGGGGGTGGACGTGCGCCGCGTCGCCGGCCAGCAGCACCCGGCCGACCCGGTAGCGCTCCGCCAGCCTGGTGGCGTCGCCGAAGCGGGAGATCCGGCGGGGGGAGTGCGCGCCGAAGTCGGTGCCGGCGACCGCCCGCACCGCCTGCGCGAGCTCGTCCAGGGTCGGCGGGACGGTGCGGTCCTCGGCCACCCCGGGTGCGGGGGCGACGATCCGGTGCGCCCCGTCGCCGAGGGGGCCGGCGCCGAAGCCCCGGTGGGTCTTGCGGGCCTCGGCGACCACGGCCGCCACCTCCTCCGGCGGCGTGGTCAGCTCCACCTCGCCGAGCAGCCACTCGTGCCGGGCGGGTTCGCCGGGGAAGCCGACGCCGAGCAGCCCGCGCACCGCGCTGCGGCCGCCGTCGCAGCCGACGAGGTAGCGGGAGCGCAGCCGCGTGCCGTCGGCGAGTTCGGCGGTCACGCCCTCGTCGTCCTGGTCGAGGCCGACGAGTTCCCGGCCGCGGCGGATCTCGACGCCGACCTCGGTGGCGTGCTCGGTGAGCACGCGTTCGACGGTGGGCTGCGGGATGCCGAGGACGTAGGGGTGGGCGGTGTCGAGGTCCGCCGGGGCGGGTGTGGCGATGCCGGCGAAGAACCCGCCGAGGGGGTGGCGCTGCCCGAGCGGGAGGAGCCGGTCCAGCAGGCCGCGCTGGTCGAGCACCTCGACGCTGCGCGCGTGCAGGCCGAGGGCGCGGATCATCCCGTTCGGCTCCGCGTCCTTGTCCAGCACGAGCGCGCGCACGCCGTGCAACCCCAGTTCGGCGGCCAGCATCACGCCGGTCGGCCCTGCGCCGACCACGACGACGTCGATCAAGGACTTCTCCCCCGTTGGACAAAGGTGTGCGTGTCGAGCGGGGATTCTGGGGCCTCACCGGGGTCTTGCGGCAAGACCCCCTGTGCGCTATACGTTAAAGGTGGCAAGGAGTGGGCGACCTCCTTGCCTTTCGTGTTTTCTCCCCCTTCACGACGGGGCCGGTGGTGGTGTCGGCGCGGGTCAGCGGACCTCGACCGACTCGCTCGCGCCGCGCTTGGCCGGCAGGACGAGGGCGACGACCACGCCGGTGGCGGCGAAGGCCGCGCAGGCCCGGAAGGCGGCCGAGAAGCCGTCGGTGAGCCCCTGCGCGTCGCTGCCGGTCGTGAACGACACGGCGACCGTCGAGACGACGGCGGTGCCCAGCGCGCCGCCGATCCAGAACGCCGCGTTGTTGATGCCCGACGCCAGGCCCGCCTCCTCGTCGGGGACGCCGGCGAGCGCCGCGACGGTGACCGCGACGAAGCTCGTGCCGACCGCGGCGCCGAACGCCAGCAGGCCCCAGAACAGGTCGCCGAAGTAGCTGCCGTCCGCCGACACCCGCGTCATCAGCAGCGAGCCCAGGCCGAACAGCAGCATGCCCACCAGCGCGACGGGCCGGTAGCCGAACCTGCTGACCAGCGCCCCGGCGCCGTTGGCCGACAGGACGTCCGTCAGCGCGTAGGCCAGGGTGCCGAGGCCGAAGATCACCGGGGTGAGGAGCAGGACCTGCTGGCCGTAGAGCGAGACGACGACGTTGAAGCCGAGCAGCAGCATGCCGACCAGGATCATCATCAGGTTGCCGCCGGTCAGCGCGCTGGAGCGGAAGATGTGCGGTGGCACCAGTGGCGAGGGCGAGCGCTTCTCGATGAACACGAACGCCGCGGCCAGCACGACGGAGACCGCGATCAGGGTGATGGTGCGCGCGCTGCCCCAGCCGACCGCGGGCGCCTCGACCACGGCGAAGATGAGCAGCACCACCGCCGCGGTGCTGGTGATCGCGCCGCCGATGTCGAACTTGCCGCCGCCGACGGGGGCGGTGCTCTCGCGCAGCAGGCGCGGGGTCAGCGCGAGCATGACGAGCGCGACCGGCACGTTGATGAAGAAGATCCACTCCCAGCCGAGCACGTCGGTGAGCACGCCGCCGACGAGCAGCGCCGCCGTGGCGCCGAACGCGCCGGTGCCGGTCCAGACGGCCAGCGCGCGGTTGCGCTCGGGCCCCTCGTCGAACGTGGTCGTCAGCAGGGCCAGCGCGGTGGGCGACATGACGGCCGCGGACACGCCCTGGAGCACGCGGGCGGTGATCAGCACCTCGCCGGACCAGGCGAGGCCGCACAGCAGCGAGGACACCAGGAACAGGACGACGCCGGCGGTGAACAGCTTGCGGTGGCCGAGCACGTCGGCGACCCGGCCGCCCAGCAGCAGCAGGCCGCCGAAGCTGAGCAGGTAGCCGCTGAGCACCCACTGGAGGCCGGTCACGGTGAAGCCGAGGTCCGTCTGGACGGACGGCAGCGCGAGGATGACGATCTGGCCGTCGAGGGCCACCATGAAGAAGGCGGTGCAGAGCAGTCCGAGCGCCTTCCAGCGGCGCGGGTCGGGCCTGGTGGGGTCGGTGTCGCCCGCCCCGTTCGCGGGGAGGTCGTGTCGTGACTGGGTCATGCCGGTGTTGACCGGACCCCCTCCGGGAATTCATCGGCGCGGTCGCGATGACTTCGCGCCCCGTCGCCGGTCTCCACCTGTGCACGGTCCGACCGGTCGAGGAGAAGAACACCGGATGAGCGACACGAACACGGTGGTGGCCCGCGGCGACTTCGCCCGGCTCACCGACCCGTTCCGGCGGGAACTGCTGGCGCACTGCTCGCGCATGCTGGGGTCGTCGCAGGACGCCGAGGACCTGGTGCAGGAGACGTACCTGCGGGCGTGGCGCTCCTGCACGGAGTTCGAGGGCCGCTCCTCGCTGCGCAGCTGGCTGTACCGCATCGCCACCAACGCGTGCCTGACCGCGATCGAGACGCGGGGCCGCCGTCCGCTCCCGACCGGGCTGGGCGGGCCGGGGCGGGTCGCGGCGGCCCAGGACCGGGACACCGGCTGGTTGGAGCCGGTCGCGCGGCTGCTGTTCGGCACCGAGCCCGCCGACCCGGCGGCCGTGGTCGAGACCCGCGCCGCCGTGCGCCTGGCGCTGGCCACCGCGTGGCGCCACCTGCCGCCGAGGCAGCGGGCCGTGCTGATTCTGCGCGAGGTGCTGCACTGGCGGGCCGCCGAGGTGGCGCAGCTGCTGGGCACCACGAGCGCGGCGGTCAACAGCATGCTCCAGCGGGCCAGGGCGCAGCTCTCGGAGCTGACCACGTCGGCGGACGACGTGCCGGAACCCGACGACCCGTGCCGGCGGGACCTCCTCGACCGGTACGTGTCGGCGTTCGAGAACGCCGACCTGACGACCCTGACGCACCTGCTCACCGACGACGCGGTGTGCGAGCTGCCGCCGGACCCGGCGCCGCTGGTCGGCCGCGAGGCGATCACGCGGTTCATGTCCACCGGGTGCCCGGCGTTCGGCACCTGCTCGATGGAGCGGGTGACCTACCGGGGGATGCCCGCGTTCGCGACGTACCTGCGCGCCGGGGACGGTGCCGAGCACGCGTACTCGGTGGAGGCGTTGACGGTCACCGGGGCAGGCATCGCCCGGATCACCTCCCACCAGGACCCGGCCCTGTTCGACGAGCTGGGCCTCCCGCGCGTCCGGTGACCGCCCTCGGCGTCGGCGCGGGGGTCAGGCCAGGCCCTGCGGGAAGGCCAGCACGCGGTCGGGGTCGTAGCGGCGGGCCGTGCGGCGCAGGCGCGGCAGGTTGCGGCCGTAGTAGGCGGTGCGCCACTCGGGCATGTCGGGATCGATGTAGTTGACGTAGCCGGTGCCGTGGCCGAGGCCGTCGCGCAGGTCGGCGAGGACGGCGCGGGCCTCGGGCACGGTGACGCCGTCGACGGTGACGTACGCCTGCGCACTGGCGATCGCGCCGCGGTGCGGGAACGGGGTCGCGTCGGGCCGCACGCGGGCGACGGCGCCACCGAAGGAGTCGAACTGGGCGCGGCCCGAGCGCCTGCCGTGCAGCAGGGCGACGACGCGCGCCGGGTCGACGGGGCGGTGCAGCATGCGGGAGGAGGCGACGAACGCCTCGCCGCCGGTGGGGGTGCACGCGGGCAGGCAGCCGGCGAAGTGGAGCATCGCCGAGAGGTAGTCGAGGGGCAGCACGGTGAGGCTGCTGGGCCGCACCTTCGCGGTGAGCCGGTCCAGCAGCGGCGCGAGGGTGTCCGGGGTGCCGGCCCAGGCGCCGCCGCAGCTGAACGTGGGCGGGGTGCCCGACTGCACGTTGCACGCCGTCCACAGGTCCTCGGGGGTGTCGACCATCCACTCCTGCCACGCGCCGAACGCGTCGGTGGTGGCCTCGGCCGGGAACTTCAGGTCGAACGCGACGAGGTCGTGCGCGGGCGCGGTGTCGAAGGTGAAGGAGGTGACGACGCCGAAGTTGCCGCCACCGCCGCCGCGCAGCGCCCAGAACAGGTCGGGTTCGGCCTGCTCGTCGGCGCGGCGGAGCGTGCCGTCGGGGGTGACGACCCGCGCGCCGAGCAGGTGGTCGCAGGTCAGGCCGTGCTTGCGGGCCACGACGCTGATGCCGCCGCCCAGGGCGAGGCCGCCGATGCCCACGGTCGGGCAGGACCCGGCGGGCAGCAGCCGCCCGGCGCGGCCCAGCTCCCGGTACAGGTCGATCATGCGGGTGCCCGCCCCGACGCGCAGCGTGCCGCCCTCGTCGACGCGGATGGCGGACAGCGCGCCGAGGTCGACGACGAGGCCGCCTTCGGGGGTGGAGTAGCCGCCGTAGCTGTGCCCGCCGCTGCGCGCGGCCACGGGCACCCGGTGGCGGGCGGCGAACTCCAGGCAGCGGGCGACGTCGGGCTCGTCGGCGCACAGCGCGACCGCGGCGGGCCTGCGGTGCGCGTAGACGGTGTTGAACGGCCGGCGCGCCCGGTCGTAGTCGTCGTCGCCGGGCAGCACCAGCCGGCCGGTGAGCGCCCGGCGCAGCCGGTGCCAGTCGTGGTCCCACGCCCCCAGCGCCGCGAGCCCGGTGGCCTGCATGAACGTTCTTCTGCCGAATTCCACGCCCCCACCCCCGAACCCATGGTCGCGCCGTCGTCAAGGGGCCTGATCGGGCGAACGGCGCAATCGTGGTTGAAGGGTTCGGCCAGTGGTTACCTTCGGCTCACTCCCCCAGTCCCCCGGAAGGCGGTGGCCGCATGATCGTCCCCCTCGACATGACCGACGACGCGACGGTGGAGGCGGTGCACCGGCTCGCCAAGCAGTCCTACGCGGTGGAGGCCGAGCTGATCGGGTCGGCCGCGATCCCGGCGCTGGTCGAGACGGTGGAGGAGGTGCGGGCGCTGCCGCTGCGGTGGCTCGGCGGGTTCGTCGACAACGAGCTGGTGGCGTTCGTGGGTTTCTCCAGGGTCGACGACGTGCTGGACATCGACCGGCTGTGCGTGGCGCCGAGCCACTTCCGGCTGGGGTTCGCGCGGCGGCTGGTGGAGCAGGTGCTGGCCGAGGGCGGTCCGGCGATCGTGTCGACGGGTGCGGACAACGCGCCCGCCATCGCGCTGTACGAGGGCCTGGGGTTCCGGGTGGTGGACACGGTGGTGGTCGAGGGCGGGCTGCGGGTCGCGCAGTTCGGGCACCCCGGCATCGCCTGACGCCTCGGGGTACCGCCTGACGCCGCCTGACGCCCCGGTACCGCCTGCCTCGTCGGCCACCGTCGGTCACCGTTGGCGCGGCCAACGAGCCGGTAGACTGCCCGGCCATGGAGAGCAGGGGTGCGCCCGACCGGTTGCGCGGCGCGCCGAGCTGGTTGCTGACCCAGACCGCGACGCTGGCCTCGCGGCTGGTCGGCGACGGGCTCGGCGCGGTCGGCGCGCGCCGCTACCACTACTCGCTGCTGGCCGCGCTGGAGCAGTTCGGGCCGGCCAGCCAGGCGGACCTGGGGCGGCGCGGCGGGCTGGACCGCAGCGACGTGGTGGCCACCGTGAACGAGCTGGCGGGCAAGGGTTTCGTGGTGCGCGCGCCCGACCCGCAGGACGGGCGGCGCAACACCGTCAGCCTCACCCCCGCCGGGGCGGCGCACCTGCGGGAGCTGGACGGGGTGCTGACGGGGGCGCAGGACGCGCTGCTCGCGCCGCTGTCGGCGGCGGAGCGGGCCGAGCTGGTGCGCGTGCTCGGCGTCGTGCTGGAGCACCACCGCTGAGCACCACCGCCGAGCACCACTGCCGCTGAGCACCACCGCCGCCGAACACCGCTGAGCACCGCCGCCGGACCCGCCGGGATTTTCTCGCGGGTTTTCCGCGCCGGGTGTCGATCCGGGCGGGGTCCGTTCGTGTAGTGGGCGGGAACCGACCCCTTCGAGGAGGACGACATGGCGAAGTACCTGCTCAGCGTGGTGCAGCCGACCGGCGGCGTGCCCGGGCCCGAGGTGCTCGACCGGATCATGACCGACGTCGACGCCGTGAACGACGCCATGCAGCGGGCGGGGGTGTGGGTGTTCGGCGCGGGGCTGCACTCCCCCGACACCGCCACCACGCTGCGCCCCACCGGCAGCGGCGACGTGCTGGTCACCGACGGGCCGTACGTGGAGACCAAGGAGCACCTGGGCGGGTTCACGGTGGTGGAGGTGGCGGACCTGGACGCGGCGCTGGGGTGGGGCCGCCGGTTGAGCCTGGCCACCACGCTGCCGATCGAGGTCCGGCCGTTCCAGGAGGGCTAGTGGTGCCGGTCGACGGGGCCGGGTCCGCGGTCGAGCGGGTGTTCCGGGCCGAGCACGGCCGGGCGGTGGCGGTCCTGGCCCGCGTCTTCGGCGACCTCGACGTCGCCGAGGAGGCGGTCCAGGACGCGTTCGCCGAGGCGGTGCGTCGCTGGCCGGAGCACGGCGTGCCGCCCAGCCCGGCCGGCTGGATCATCACCACGGCCCGCAACCGGGCGGTGGACCGGCTGCGCCGGGAGTCCTCGCGCGCGGACCGGCACGCCCGGGCCGCGCTGCTGCGCGAGCGCGACGAGCGGGATGCGTCGGAGGAGGTGGGGGCGGTGGCCGACGACCGGCTGCGGTTGATCTTCACGTGCTGCCACCCGGCGCTCGCCCCGGCGTCGCGGGTGGCGTTGACGCTGCGGCTGCTGGGCGGGCTGTCCACGGCGGCGATCGCGCGGGCGTTCCTGGTGCCGGAGGCGACCATGGCGCAGCGGCTGGTGCGGGCGAAGGCCAAGATCCGCGACGCCCGCATCCCCTACCGGGTGCCGGGGGAAGCGGAGCTGCCCGACCGGCTGGGCGCGGTGCTGGCGGTGGTGTACCTGGTGTTCAACGAGGGCTACTCGGCCGCCTCGGGCGAGGTGCTGGTGCGCGACGAACTGTGCGCGGAGGCGGTGCGGCTGGGCCGGGTGCTGGCGGAGCTGATGCCCGACGAGCCCGAGGTGCTCGGGCTGCTCGCGCTGATGCTGCTGCTGCACGCCCGCCGCGCGGCGCGCACGGGCCCGGACGGCGGCCTGGTGCGGCTGGCCGGGCAGGACCGGTCGCGGTGGGACGGGGCGCTGCTCGACGAGGGCCGCGCGCTGGTGCGCCGGTGCCTGCGGCGCGGCCGGCCGGGCCCGTACCAGGTGCAGGCGGCGATCAACGCGGTGCACAGCGACCCGCCCCCGACGGACTGGGCGCAGGTGGTGGCGCTCTACGACCACCTGATGGTGCTGACGCCGTCGCCGGTGGTGGCGCTGAACCGGGCGGTGGCGGTGGCGGAGGCGGCCGGGCCGGGGGCGGCGTTGGCGCTGGTGGACGGGCTGCCGCTGGCCGGCTACCACCTGTTCCACGCGGTGCGCGCGGACCTGCTGCGCCGCCTGGGCCGGCCGGGGGCGGCGGCGGACGCCTACCGGCTGGCGCTGGGGCTGGCCGGCAACGACGCCGAGCGCGACCTGCTGCGCCGGGGGCTCAGCGCAGTCGCCGGACCAGCTCCGCGACCTCCCGGGGCGTGAACTCCAGCGTCACCACGCCGACGGTCAGCTCGATGCTGCACCGGGACGGGTCGGCCGCGGCCCGGGGGTGGGCGGGCATCTCGACGCCGGTCTCGGCCAGGACGCGTTCGGCGGCGGCGACGACGGCCTCCTTCGACGCGGGCAGGTGGACGTGGAACATCGGGGTCTGCGGCACCTCGGGGTGGGTGCGGGCGTAGCCGTCGGCGTTGATCGCGGCGGCGACGGCGCGGGCGTGGTCGCGGAACTCGGCCATCCTCGGCAGCATCTCGTCGAGGCCGATCAGGGCGGCGGCGGTCAGCGGCCACGCGTCGGGCACGGCCCCGCCGAGCCGACTGCGCCACACCGACGCGGTGTCGACGGTCTCCCGGTCGCCGGCCAGGACCGCGCCGCGCACGCCCTCCAGTCCCTTGTAGAGGGAGACGTAGACGGTGTCGAACAGGGCGGCGATCTCGGCGTGCGGGCGTTCGTAGTAGGTCTGGGCCTCCCACAGGCGCGCGCCGTCGAGGTGGGCGGCGGCGCCGCGGTCGCGCGCCCACCCGGTCTGCGCGACCAGGTCGTCCCACTCGGGCAGCACGCCGCCGATCTCGCGCTGCGGCAGCTCCAGCAGCAGCGCGGCGACCGGTTCGCGGACCTCGGCGAGGTCGGCGGTGGCGAGCAGCCGCTGCGGGTCGCCCACGGCCTTGTGCCGCAGCCCGTGCACGGCGTTGTAGCCGCTCTCCTCCCACAGGGCGAGGTGGCACCGGGGGTGGGCGGCGAACGTGCGCCGGTTGGTGCGGTCGGCGTGCACGCGCAGCGCGGTCTGCTGGGCCATGGTGCCGGTGGGGAAGAACAGGGCGGCGGGTTTGCCGAGCAGGTCGGCGACGCGGCGCTCCAGCTCCCCGGTCACCGCGTCCGGGTCGGTGCCCGGCGGCAGCCGGTCGAGCAGGGCGCGGAGCACGGTGTGCGGGTCGCGGCGCAGCCAGCGGGAGTGGACGACCAGGGAGCGTCGGATCTCGGGTGCCATGACCGGAGTCTGACCTTGTTGCACACAATGTGCAATAAATTCCGGTCGGGTGACGGATTCGGGCCCGGTCGACCGGCCCGGAGCATGGGGTCATGGACCTGGACCGGGAAGACGCCGCGGCAGTCGTGCTGCACCACGACCGAGTTCCGTTCGACCCGCGCCCCGCGGGGCTGCTCGACGTGCGGTGGCTGGAGGACGAGGAGGGGCGCGTCACCACCCTGTCGCAGTGGTCGGCGCCCGTCGAGCCGCCCGGCGCGGTGGCCTACCGCCGCTACCGCTCCGCGGGCCTGGGCGCGGAGCGGGAGGCGGGGTGCGTGGTGCTGGTGGAGATCGCGTTCGACCGGCCCGGCGTCGCCGAGCCGTGGGTGGACCTGGTGCTGGAGGCGCTGGCCGGGGACGACCCGGTGCCCGGCGGCGTGTCGGCGCGCTTCCACGTGAGCCTGGACGGCACGCGGGTGCTCAACTACGCCGAGTGGGTCACCGCCGCGCACCACCGCGACGCGATGGCGCGCGGCGACGGCTCGGTGGGGGTGGGCGAACCGTGGCGGCGTGTGCGGTCGTTCACCGGTCTCACGGGGAGCGAAGTCCGTCGTCATCGCGTGCTGTCCCGGCGATACTCGCCCCATGGGAAAGACCTATGACCGCATCGAAGGACGTCTCCGGGAGTTCATCGAGGCGCAGCCCGTGTTCTTCACGGCCTCCGCCCCGCTGGCCGCCGACGGGCACGTGAACGTCTCGCCCAAGGGCCGCGCCGGCACGTGGCGGGTGCTCGACGAGCACCGCGTGGCGTACCTCGACTTCGGCGGCAGCCACGCCGAGACCATCTCCCACCTGCGCGAGAACGGCCGGATCACACTCATGTGGTGCGCGTTCGACGGTCCGCCGAACATCGTGCGGGTGCACGGCACGGGCGAGCCGGTGTTCCGCGACGACCCGCGCTTCGCCGAGCTGGTGGCGGGGTTCGGCGAGGCGGACGGCCCGGCGCTGCGCGCGGTCGTGGTGGTGACGGCGAAGCTGATCAGCGACACGTGCGGCTTCGCGGTGCCGCTGATGGACTACCGGGGCGAGCGGACGCTGCACGCGGAGTACTTCGGCCGCAAGTCCGACGAGGAGTTCGCAGCCTACTGCGAGGGCAAGGCCCACAACGTGGCCAGCATCGACGGCCTGCCCGCGCTGCCCCTGCCGCTGCCGCCGCGCTAGCCCCGGGGCGGACCCCGGTGGCGGGCGGCGGATGGCGGATGGCGGATAAGGGCGCGCCGGGGACGCCGGTGCTGTGGCAGTGTTCGCGCCCGTGGCTGACTACCTGTTCTTCTGGGGACACCGGACGCGGCCGGGCGCGCCGGTCGGCAAGCAGTGCCTGAGCCAGTGGTACGAGGCGCCGTTCACCGAGGACGGCCGCACGTACCCGACCGCCGAGCACTACATGATGGTCGGCAAGGCGCTGCTGTTCGGTGACGAGCACGTCGCGCAGCGGGTGCTGCGGGCCCGCACGCCCGCCGAGGCGAAGGCGCTGGGCCGGCAGGTCCGGGACTTCGACGACGAGCGGTGGGTCGAGCACCGGCTCGACGTCGTCGTGCGCGCGAACCTGGGCAAGTTCGGGGCGCACGACGACCTGCGGGCGTTCCTGCTGGCGACCGGCGACCGGGTGCTGGTGGAGGCCAGCCCGGTGGACCGGGTGTGGGGCATCGGGCTGGCCGAGGACGACGAGCGCGCCGCCGACCCGACGGCGTGGCGCGGCCTGAACCTGCTCGGCGAGGCGCTGATGACCGTGCGGGAACGGCTGCGCGCCGGCTGACCGGCCGGGGCGCGTCCCGGGGGTGGGGCGGGGCCGGGCCGGTCAGCCGGGGTGGGCGCGGGTCGGGGTGGGTCGATCGCGTCCCGCCCCGACCGGCCGCGATCTACCCTGTCAGGGCGGCGGGTGGCGCCGATCACTCCGGGAAGGGGGCGGTCGTGCTGGTCGAGGTACCGCGTCCCCGGGGTGGGGCGAACCGGGGCGGCCTGAACCGGGACGTGCTGCGCCGGCTGACCGGTCTGGCGCGCAGCACGCCGGGCCGGTTGACGCTGCTGGCGCTGCTGCTGATCGTGCTGAGCCTGCTGGTGGGCGCGGTGACGGCGCTGTCGGTGCAGCGGCGCTCGGCGGCGCTGGAGGCGTTGGCCGACCGCAGCGAGCCCCTCGCGTTCGCCGCGCAGGAGGTCTACCGGGCGATGGCGGACGCGGACGCGACGGCGGCCAGCGCGTTCCTCTCGGGCGGGGTGGAGTCGGCGGCGCTGCGCGGCCGCTACGAGGACGACGTGGCGAAGGCGGCGGCCGCGCTGTCCGCCGCGACCAGCGAGAACGCCCGGTCCCCGCAGGTGGGCGGGGCGCTGGCGACGCTGTCCGGGCAGCTGCCGGTCTACACGGGACTGGTGGAGACCGCCCGCACGCACAACCGGCAGGGCAACCCGGTCGGCGCGGCCTACCTGCGGGAGGCGTCCACGCTGATGCGCACGCGGCTGCTGCCGGCGGCGCGGGAGCTGTACCGGGTGGAGAACGCGAACGTGGTGCGCGACCTGGACGGCGCGGGCTCGCTGCCGTGGGGTGAGCTGCTGCTGGGCGCGTCGGCGCTGACGGCGCTGGTGCTCGCGCAGCGCTTCCTGACCCGCCGGACGAACCGGCTGCTCAACCCCGGTCTGGTGGTGGCGACCGCGTTGACGGCGATCTCGCTGCTGTGGGTGCTGGCGGCGAGCCTGCTGGTGGTGTCGCACGTCTCGACCAGCAAGGACGCGGCGACCCTGGTGGACGTGCTGGCGCGGGCCCGGATCGCGACGCTGACCGCGCGCGGCGACGAGACGTTGACGCTGGTGGCGCGCGGCGGCGGCGCGGTGTACGAGGACGCCTACGCCGAGGCCGACCGGACGCTGACCGACCTGCTGGCCAGGGCGCACCGGCTGGAGCCGTCGGGACAGGTGGCGGAGGCCGTCGAGCACCACGACCGGTGGCGGGAGGCGCACCGGCTGGTGCGCGAGGCCGACGGGCGCGGCGACCACACGGCGGCGGTGGCGGTGGCGCTGGGGCAGGACGCGGCGGGCGCGGCGACCGCGTTCGACGAGCTGGACGCGGACCTGCGCGACGCGATCGGCGCGCGGCGCGCGGAGCTGACGCTGGCCATCGGCACGGCGCGCGGCGCGCTGCGCGGGGCGGTGACCGCGGTGGCGGCGCTCGCGCTGCTGGCGGCGGTGGCCTCCACGTGGGGGTTGTGGCAGCGGTTGAAGGAGTACCGGTGAGGCGGCGGCGGGCGGTCGCGGCCCTGCCGGCGGCGCTGCTGGTGGCCCTGCTGCTGGCGGCGTGCGCGCCGGTGCCCAGCGCCGCGCCGCCCATCGGCGGCGCGTCGGCGGAGGTGCCCACGCCGGCGGGGGCGGTGGAGCTGACCGCGCCGCCCGGACCGGCGGCGGTGGCGCCCGGGTCGTGCGACCCGACGGCGAGCCTGCGCCCGGCGACCCCGGCCGGGGGCCCCACCCTGGACCGCGTCCGGGCGCACGGGCGGCTCGTGGCGGGCGTGGACCAGAACACCTACCTGATGGGGTTCCGCAACCCGGCGACCGGCGAGCTGGAGGGCTTCGACGTGGACATGGCCCGCGAGGTGGCGCGGGCGGTGCTGGGCGACCCGGCGGCGATCCAGTTCAAGGTCCTCACCTCCGACGAGCGCATCCCGGCCCTGGAGCGCGGCGAGGTGGACGTGGTGGTGCGCACGATGACGGCGACCTGCGAGCGGTGGCGCCGGGTCGACTTCTCCACCGTCTACCACCAGGCCGGGCAGCGGGTGCTGGTGCCGGTGGGCTCGGCGGCGACGGGCATCGGGTCGCTGCGCGGGGAGCGGGTGTGCGCCACGAAGGGCTCCAGCTCGCTGGTGGAGGTGGCGCGGGCGGGCGCGGTGGCGGTGTCGGTGCCGGACTGGACGGACTGCCTGGTGATGCTCCAGCAGGGCCAGGTGGCGGCCATCTCCACCGACGACACGATCCTGGCCGGGTTCGCCGCGCAGGACCCCTACACGAAGGTGGTGGGGCCGCAGTTCACGGCCGAGCCGTACGGCATGGCGTTCCCGAAGGGCGCGGAGGACCTGGTGCGCTTCACCAACGGGGTGCTGGAGCGGCTGCGCGCGGACGGCACGTGGGCGGCGATCCACGCCCGCTGGCTGGGTCCGCCGCCCGCCCCGCCGGCCGCGGTCTACCGGGACTGACGTGCGCGCCGGGGACTTCGCCGTGCCGTGCGGCCCGTTCGGGGGCACGGTGGCGGTGGCGCGCCGCCGGCGCGCGGTGCCGGCGAGGACGGGGGTCCGATGAGGGCGTGTTCGCGGTCGGGGTGCGGCGGGGCGGTCGAGGACGACGGGTTCTGCGAGGCGTGCGGGCTGGAGGCGCCGCCGGCGGTAACCCCGGCCCCAGCCCCGGCCCCGACCTCGGCGACGGCGACGGCGCGGTCGGTGGCGACGGCTCCGGCCGGAACGGTCCCGGCGGTGTCGGTCCAGGTGGCGACGGGCGCGGTCACCGGGCCGGCGACCGGCCGGGACAGCGGTCCGGGCACGGCGCCGTGGGCGGGTGTCACGGCTCCGTCGGGGGCGCGCACGCGGCGCTCCTCGGCCGGGTCCTCGGGGCGCGGCCGGTTGGGCGCGGGGCTGGTGGAGGTGCCGCGGGTGCCCTACCGGGATCCGAAGACGGCGGTGCTGACCGACCCCGAGGTGCCCGAGGCCAAGCGGTTCTGCTCGGCGTGCGGCAAGGGCGTGGGCCGGGGCCGCGACGGCCGGCCGGGCCGGGTGGAGGGGTTCTGCGCGCACTGCGGGCACCGCTACTCGTTCACCCCGAAGCTCGCGCCCGGCGAGGTGCTGCACGACCAGTACGAGGTGCTGGGCTGCCTGGCGCACGGCGGGTTGGGCTGGATCTACCTGGCCGCCGACCACGCGGTGAGCGACCGGTGGGTGGTGCTCAAGGGCCTGCTGGACTCCGGTGACGCCGACGCGGCGGCCGCGGCGACCGCCGAGCGGCGGTTCCTCGCCGAGGTGGAGCACCCCACCATCGTCAAGATCCACAACTTCGTGCGGCACGCCGACCGGGCGTGCGGGGAGCTGGTCGACTACATCGTGATGGAGTACGTCGGCGGCACCTCCGTCAAGGACATGATCAAGAATCTGCGTGCGGGCGGCACCGGCCAGGAGGCGCTGCCCGTGCCGCAGGCCATCGCCTACGCCCTGGAGGTGCTGCCCGCCCTGGGCTACCTGCACGGCGTGGGTCTGCTGTACTGCGACTTCAAACCCGACAACGTGATCCAGACCGAGGAGCAGTTGAAGCTGATCGACCTGGGGGCGGTGCGCCGCGTCGACGACCGCCACTCCCCCCTCTACGGCACCATCGGCTACCAGGCCCCCGAGATCGGCTCGGTGGGGCCCTCGGTGGCCTCCGACCTCTACACGGTGGGTCGCGCGCTGGCGGTGATGAGTTTCCCGTTCGACTTCCGGGGCGCGTTCACGCGGTCGCTGCCGGGGCCGGAGGAGCAGCCGCTGCTGCGCCGCCACGACTCGTTGCACCGGTTCCTGCTGCGGGCGACGCACCGCGACCCCGAGCAGCGGTTCGGCTCGGCCGAGGAGATGGCCGAGCAGCTGACCGGCGTGCTGCGGGAGGTGCTGGCGCAGCAGGACGGCGTGCCGCGGCCGGGCCTGTCGCGGCAGTTCACGCCGGAGCGGCGGGCGTTCGGCGTGGAGGGGCCGGTGGTGGCGCGGGCGGCGGCCTCGGGGTTGCCGGTGCCGCAGGTGGACACCTCCGACGAGGCGGCGGGGTTCCTGGCCACGGCGGCGTCGGGCGACCCGGGCCAGCTGGTGACGTCGCTGCGGGCGGCGCCGGTGCAGACGGTGGAGGTGCGGCTGCAGGTGGTGCGGGCGCTGCTGGAGGCCGACCGGGTCGACGGGGCGGTGGCCGAGCTGGACGAGCTGGTGGCGGTGGCGGCGCTGGACCCGCGGGCGCCGTGCGCGCCGGCCGAGGACGACTGGCGGCCCGGCTGGTACCGGGGGGTGGCGGCGTTGCTGCGGGAGCGGTTCGACGAGGCCCGTGCGGCGTTCGCGCGGGTGCGCGACCTGCTGCCGGGGGAGGCGGCGCCCAAGCTGGCGACCGCGGTGTGCGCGGAGCTGGGCGGCGACGCGGAGGCGGCGCGGGCCGGCTACGAGGTGGTGTGGCGCACCGACCGGGCCCACGTGTCGGCGGCGTTCGGCCTGGCGCGGGTGCTGCTCGCGGGCGGCGACCGGGAGGGGGCGGTGCGGGTGCTGCACTCGGTGCCGGAGACGTCGAGCCACCACGTGTCGGCGCAGGTCGCCGCGGTGCGGGCGCAGGCGGGCGGTGGGGGGCTGCCGGACCTGCTGGCGGCCGGGACGAGGCTGTCGGGGTTGGGGTTGGACGTGGCGAGGCGGGCCGGGTTGACGGCGGAGCTGCTGCGCGCGGCGCTGGGATCGCTGCCGGGGCCGCAGTCGGGGGCCTCCCCCGGTGGCGGGGTGCCCGCGCAGCGGCTGCTGGGCTGCGAGCTGACCGCGACGGGCCTGCGGCTGGGCCTGGAACGCTGCTACCGGCAGCTCGCGCGGCTGGCCGACACCCCGGAGGAGCGCATCGCGCTCGTCGACCGCGCGAACGCGGTCCGGCCCAGGACGCTGCTCTGATGGCCGGCGAGGTGTGCCCCGAGTGCTCGTCGCCGGTGTCGCCCAAGGACCGGTTCTGCGAGGCGTGCGGCCGCAACCTGCGGGTGCAGCGCACCCCCGTGGGCGGGCCGGGCTCGCAGTGGCCGCCGCTGTGCGCGTGCGGCGGCGCGGAGTTCGACGAGGACGGCTTCTGCGACCAGTGCGGGCGGGCGCGGCCCTCGGCGCGCGACCGGGTGGAGTTCGTGCTGCCCGCCGTGGCGGGGGTCAGCGACCGGGGCAGGCGGCGGCAGCGCAACGAGGACTCGATGGCGTTCGGCCGGGTGCGCGGGCGCGGGGTCGCGGTGGTGGTGTGCGACGGGGTGGCGTCGTCCGAACGCGCCGAGCAGGCGTCGCAGCTGGCCGTGGACACGGCGGCGGACGTGCTGCTGACCGGGTTGCAGTCGGGCACGGTGCAGGCGGCGTCCGACGCGGAGCGGGCCACCGCGGAGGCGGTGGTGGCGGCCAACGCCGCGGTGGGCGGGCTGGCCCGGCCGGAGGCGGCGGAGGTGGCCCCGTCCTGCACGTTCGTCTCCGCGGTGGTCACCGACGGGTCCGTGACGGTGGGCTGGGTCGGCGACAGCCGCGCCTACCTGGTCGCCGAGGGCGGCGCGGCGCGGCTGACCACGGACGACACGTGGGCGGCGCAGCTGGTCGCCGAGGGGGTGCTGACCGAGGAGGAGGCGCTGACCGACCGCCGCGCGCACGTGCTGTCGCGGTGGCTGGGCGCGGACTCGGGGGTGACCGGGCCGCGGACGGTGACGTTCGCGGCGCGGACACCGGGGCTGCTGGTGCTGTGCAGCGACGGGCTGTGGAACTACGTGCCGGAACCGGAGGACCTGCTGGCGGCGCTGCCGCCGGAGGCGATCTCGCGGCGGCTGCCGCCGGTGGAGGTGGCGCGGGAGCTGGTGGAGGTGGCGTTGCGCGCCGGCGGGCACGACAACATCACCGTGGTCGTCGTCCAGCTGCGCGGCGCCTGACCGCCGCCTGACCGCCGCCGCGCCCGGGGCGTCGCCCCGGCGGCCCCGACTAGCCCGAACGGCCGGGGCCGGACGGCCCTGATCCCGGGTTTTCCGCCGGAACAGCGGCCGGCGAGTCGATCACCCGCCTACGGTGGTGCGGTGCCGATCAAGGGGGGAACCGCCGTCGCGGGGGCGGGCCCGGCGGTGTTCGCGGTCCCGGTCCCGGTGCCGACGCGGTCGCGCCGGGCACCCACCGCGCCCGCGCCCCGCGTCGCTCCCGGCGCGCGCCGGGAGCCGCCCGGGCCGTCCTGAGGCGGGAGTCGCGGCGGAGGGGTGTGGGCGGTGTCGAGTTCCTGGAGGGGCGGATGGCGGACGCGGTCGACCTGGTGCTGGCGCAGTGGGCGCAGCAGCGCCCGGACGTGGACACCTCACCGATGGCGGTGCTGGCCCGGGTGATGCGCCTGTCGCGGCTGCTGGAGCGGGAGCTGCGCGAGTTCGTGGGCCGCTTCGAGCTGGAGCCCGGCGAGTTCGACGTGCTGGCGACGCTGCGCCGGGCGGGCTCCGCGCAGGGCATGACGGCGGGGGCGTTCCTGTCCGCGTCGCTGGTCACCGCCGGCGCGATCACCAACCGCATCGACCGCATGGAGGCCAAGGGCCTGGTCGAGCGGGTGCCCGACGGCACGGACCGCCGCGTCGTGCGCATCACGCTGACCGAACGGGGCAGGCACCTGGTGGACGGGATGCTCGCCGAGCACATGCGGCACTACGCGCGGCTGCTGGAGCCGCTGGACGCCGGCACCCGGACCGCGGTCGCCGACGCGCTGCGCTCGCTGCTGGAGGCGTGCGAGTGACCGTGCGCGAGCTGCTGCTGATCGGCGGCGGCGCGGGCGTGGGCAAGTCGTCCCTCGGCTGGGAGGTCTCGGCGCTGTGGCAGGCGCGCGGCACCGCCCACTGCCACGTCGAGGGCGACTTCCTCGACCAGGTCCACCCCGCCCCGCACGACGACCCGCACCGCACCGCGATCACCGAGCGCAACCTCGCCGCGATCTGGGCGAACTACGCCGCGCTCGGCCAGACCCGACTGGTCTACACGAACACGGTCAGCGTGCTGGAGGAGCCGATGGTCGTGCGCGCCCTCGGCCCGGGCCACCCCGTCCGGGTGACGTCGGTGCTGCTCACCGCCACCGAGGACACCGTGCGGGCCCGGCTGGCCGGCCGCGAGGTCGGCTCCGGGTTCGAGCCCCACGTGCGGCGCAGCCTGGCCGCCGCGCGCACGCTCGACCGGGACGCCCCGCCGCACACCACCCGGATCGCCACCGACGGCCTCGCGGTCGTCGACCTCGCCGCCCGGGTGGCCGACCTCGCCGCCTGGTGAACCCGGGCGGCGGGTCCGGCGGCGAGGTCCGACGGGGTCCGGGTCAGCGGGGTCCGGGTCAGCGGGGCACGGCGTCGAGGGCCTTGAAGATCCGCTTGTCCGACACCGTGTAACGGGTGCCGATGGTCTGCGCGAAGTAGCTCAACCGCAGCTCCTCGATCATCCACCGCACCTCGTCCAGCTCCGGGTGCGGCTCGTCGGCGGGCAGGCTCGCCCGCAGCTCCCGGTACTCGGCGTGCACCTCGTGCACCCGGTCCATCCACTCCTGGTCACGCCGCACGTTCTCGGTGAGCTTCTCCAACCGCCGCGCGATCCCCGACAGGTAGCGGTGCACGTCCGCCAGCCGCTCGGCACCCGCCTCCGTGACGAAACCCTTGTGCACCAGGCCGTGCAGCTGGGCCCGCACGTCGTTGAGCGACTCCTCGAACACCGCGCCGCGCACCGCGTTGATCCGCAGCTCCACGTCCTGCGCCGCCTCCAACACCCTGCGCACCGCGCCGACCACGTCGAACACCGCCTCGCCCAGGCCCTTGCGGACCTTCTCCACCAGCGCGGCGAACGACCTCTCGTCCCACACCGGGCCACCCGCGTCGCGCAGCAGCTTGTCCACCGCCGCCGAGATGCAGTCCGCCAGCAGCGGCGCCACCCCGCCGTGCGGGTTGCGCGTCAGGGCCAGCTTCTCGGCGTTGGTCAACCCCCGCTGCAACGCCTTCACCGGCGACGGCACGTTGAGCAGCAACAACCGCCGCGTGCCCCGCCACATCGCCTGCCGCTGCCGACCCGGCGTGTCCAGGATCTCCACCGCGACGCTGTCGCCCTTGTCGACCAGCGCCGGGTAGGCGGTCACCACGATGCCCGACCGGCGGCGCTGCACGGTGCGCGGCAGGTCGCCGACATCACCCCACGTCGTCAGGCCCGTACGGGCCAGGTTGCTCGCCGCCGCGGCCAGCGTCTCCCGCAGCTGCCCCTGCAACTTCGCCTTCAACGCGGCCAGGTCCTTGCCCTGCGCCAGCTCGCGCTGCTCCTCGTCCACCACCCGGAAGGTCAGCTTCAGGTGCTCGGGCACCTGGTCGAGCCGCCACTCCTGCCGCGGCACCACCACCCCCGTCAACGCCCGCAGCTCGCGCTCCAGCGCCGGCAGCAGCGGCTCGTCGTCCTTGATCGCCGCCAACGCCGCCGCGGCCACGTCGGGCACCGGCACGAAGTTGCGCCGCACCGGCTTGGGCAACGACCGGATCAACGCCACCACCAGCTCCGTGCGCAACCCCGGCACCTGCCACGACAACGAATCGTCCGGCACCGCCGTCAACGCGGGCAGCGGCAGGTCCACGGTCACACCGTCCACCGCCGCGCCCGGCTCGAACCGGTAGGTCAACGGCAGGCTCAACCCACCCCGCGTCAACCGGTCCGGGTACGCCTCGGGCGTCACCTCGGCCGTGGAGTTGACCAGCATCGACCTGTCGAACACCAACAGCTCCGGCGTGGCGCGCCCGGCCTTCTTCCACCACGAGTCGAAGTGCCGCACCGACACCACGTCCGCCGGCACCCGCTGGTCGTAGAAGTCGAACAGCGTCTCGTCGTCCACGACGATGTCCCGCCGCCGCGCCCGGTTCTCCAGCTCCCCCACCTCGGCCAGCAACCGCCGGTTGCGCTCGTAGAACGCGTGGTGCGTGCTCCACTCCCCCTGCACCAGGGCGTGCCGGATGAACAGCTCCCGCGACAACCCCGGGTCGATCCGCCCGTAGTCGACCTTCCGCGCCGCCACCAGCGGCACCCCGTAGAGCGTCACCTTCTCCAACGCCACCACCGACCCGCGCCGCATCTCCCAGTGCGGCTCGCTGTAGCTGCGCTTGACCAGGTGCCCGCCGAGCTTCTCCGCCCACTCCGGCTCGATCCTCGCCACGATCCGGCCCCACAGCCGCGACGTCTCCACCAGCTCCGCCGCCATCACCCACTGCGGCGGCTTGCGGAACAACGCCGACCCCGGGAAGATCGCGAACTTCGCGCTGCGCGCACCCAGGTACTCCGTCGACGCCCGCTTGCCCGGGTCCCGCTTCGGCACGTCCTTGAGCCCGATGTGCGACAACAACCCCGACAACAGCGAGATGTGCACGTTGCGCGGGTCCGCCGGCTCCTCGTTCACGTGCACGCCCAACGTCTTGGCCACCTGCCGCAACTGCTGGTACACGTCCTGCCACTCGCGCACCCGCAGGTAGTTCAGGAACTCCGCGCGGCACAGCTTGCGGAACTGGTTCGACGACAGCTCCTTCTGCTTCTCCCGCACGTACCCCCACAGGTTCAGGTACGCCACGAAATCCGACTCCGGGTCCCTGAACCGCGCGTGCTGCTCGTCCGCCGCCTGCTGCTTGTCGCTCGGCCGCTCCCGCGGGTCCTGGATCGACAACGCCGCCGCGATCACCATCACCTCGCGCACGCACCCGTTGGCGTCCGCCTCCACCACCATCCGCGCCAACCGCGGGTCCACCGGCAACTGCGCCAGCTTGCGCCCCAGCGGCGTCAGCCTCTGCTCCCCCGGGACGATCGCCCCCAGCTCCTGCAACAACTGCACGCCGTCGTTGACGTTGCGCGCCTCCGGCGGGTCGATGAACGGGAACGCCGCGATGTCGCCCAACCCGATCGCCGTCATCTGCAGGATCACCGACGCCAGGTTCGTGCGCAGGATCTCCGGGTCCGTGAACTCCGGCCGCGCCTCGAAGTCGTCCTCGCTGTAGAGCCGGATGCAGATGCCCTCCGACACCCGCCCGCACCGACCCTTGCGCTGGTTCGCCGACGCCTGCGAGATCGGCTCGATCGGCAACCGCTGCACCTTCAACCGGTGGCTGTAGCGCGAGATCCGCGCCGTACCCGGGTCCACCACGTACTTGATGCCCGGCACCGTCAACGACGTCTCCGCCACGTTCGTCGCCAACACCACCCGCCGCCCCCGGTGCGGCTGGAACACCCGGTGCTGCTCCCCGAACGACAACCGCGCGTACAGCGGCAACACCTCCGTGTCGCGCAGCTCCAACGCCGCCAGCGCGTCCGCGGTGTCCCGGATCTCCCGCTCACCCGACAGGAACACCAGCACGTCACCCGGCCCCTCGGCCTGCAGCTCCCGCACCGCGTCGCAGATCGCCTGCGTCTGGTCCCGCTCCGGGTCCGCCTCCGGGTCGTCCGGGTCCACCACCGGCCGGTACCGCACCTCCACCGGGTACGTCCGCCCCGACACCTCGATGATCGGCGCGTCCCCGAAGTGCCGCGAGAACCGCTCCGGGTCGATCGTCGCGGACGTGATCACCACCTTCAGGTCCGGCCGCCGCGGCAGCAGCTGCGCCAGGTACCCCAGCAGGAAGTCCACGTTCAGGCTGCGCTCGTGCGCCTCGTCGATGATGATCGTGTCGTAGCGGCTCAACATCCGGTCGGTCTGCAACTCCGCCAGCAGGATGCCGTCGGTCATCAGCTTGACCAGCGTCTCGTCACCCGACTGGTCCGAGAACCGCACCTTGTAGCCCACCGCGCTGCCCAGCGGCGTGCCCAGCTCCTGCGCCACCCGCTCGGCCACCGTCCGCGCCGCCAACCGCCGCGGCTGCGTGTGCCCGATCTGCCCCAGCACCCCGCGCCCCAGCTCCAGGCAGATCTTCGGCAGCTGCGTCGTCTTGCCCGACCCCGTCTCCCCCGCCACGATCACCACCTGGTGCTCGCGGATCAGCTCGGCGATGTCGTCCTTGCGGGCACTGACCGGCAGCTCCGCCGGGTACGTGATCTTCGGCACGGCCTCGCGGCGCAACGCCACGCGCAGCTCGGCGGCCTCGATCTCCGCCTCGATCTCCGCGTGCACGGCGGCCCGGGCCTTCTCGTCGCGCACCTTGCGCGCACCGTCGAGCCTCCGCCCCAATCGCCGCCGATCCCGCGACATGAGTTCGGACAGGCGTTGACGCAGGTCAGCGTGGGAGGTGGTACTCATTTGGACCAAGGATATCCGGGCCCGCGAAACGGGGCCGCCGATTATCCGGCACACCACACCCACCACCCCCGGAACCGGTACCGCCCGACCGGCCCGCCCACCCCCCGGCACCCCACCCCGGCACCCACGCCCCACCCACCGCACCACACCCGCCCAACCCCGCCCCCCACCACCCCCGACACCCGCCGAACCCCACCCCGCACAACCCCCCACCGGCGGCTTTGGCCCGCGCTAAGGTCCAACACCGTGTCACCATCCTGGGCCACCACGGGGGTGGACCTGCACCTCGACCTCGACCCCGCCACCGGACGCCGCAGCGGACTCGAACGCGCCCTCCGCGACGCCATCCGCGCCGGACGCCTCGCCCCCGGCGCCCGCCTGCCCGCCACCCGCACCCTCGCCGTCGAACTCGGCCTCGCCCGCAACACCGTCGCCGCCGCCTACGACCAACTCGTCGCCGAGGGCTACCTCACCGCCCGCCGCGGCGCCGGCACCCAGGTCGCACCCCTACCCCGCACCACAGCACCCGCACCCACAGAACCCGCGGCACCCGCACCCGCCGGCCACCCACCCGACCCCACCCACGACCTCGCCCCCGGCAACCCCGACCCCACCGCCTTCCCCACCACCGCCTGGCTCCGCGCCACCCGCCGCGCCCTCACCACCACCCCCACCACCGTCCACGGCCACACCGACCCCCGCGGCCTCCCCCAACTCCGCACCGCCCTCGCCGACCACCTCGGCCGCACCCGCGGCGTCCAAGCCCACCCCGACCACATCGTCATCACCACCGGCTACACCCAAGCCCTCGCCCTGCTCGCCACCGTCCTCCCCGGCCCCATCGCCGTCGAAGACCCCTGCCTCCCCCACCACCGCGACGTCATCACCCACGCCGGCCGCCCCGTCATCCCCCTCCCCGTCGACGAACTCGGCGCACGCACCCCCCACGACCACGCCACCGCCGCCGTCCTCACCCCCGCCCACCAGTACCCCACCGGCGTCCCCCTCCACCCCACCCGCCGCCACGCCCTCACCACCTGGGCCCGCACCACCGGCGGCCTCCTCGTCGAGAACGACTACGACGGCGAATTCCGCTACGACCGCCAACCCCTCGGCGCACTCCAGGGCACCGCACCCGACCACGTCGCCTACGCCGGCAGCACCACCACCACCCTCGCCCCCGGCCTCCGACTCGGCTGGCTCGTCCTCCCACCCCGCTGGCTGGACCCCGTCGTCGACGCCAAGCTCCACACCGACCACCACACCGGCGTCATCAACCAACTCACCCTCACCGACCTCATCACCACCCACGCCTACGACCGCCACGTCCGCGCCCGCCGCCGCCACTACCGCCGCCGCCGCGACCACCTCCTGCACCGACTCCACCACCACACCCCCCACGGCATCCCCGCCGGCCTCCACCTCCTCCTCCACGTCCCCGACGAAGACACCGCCCTCACCCACGCCACCCACCACGGCCTGCGCCTCAGCGGCCTGCGCCACCACTGGCACACCCCCGGCCCCACCACCGCCCACGGCCTCGTCATCGGCTACGCCACCCCCACCGACCACGCCTACCCCGCCGCCGTCGACACCCTCCACCACGTCCTCACCCACCCACACCCGCACTAACCACAAACCACCGTTCGGCGGCTGGCGCACCGCCCCCGCGCCCGATCTGCTGAACCCCACGACGAGTCGGGGGACCCATCGAGGGGGGGATGGCTTGTTCCGACCCGTGCCGGTGCCCGCACTGCCGCCCAGCACCGCACTGGCCGACCTGGCGACCGCGGGCGACGACCACGCCTGGCTCGCCGGCACCACCGGCGTGTTCACCAGCCGCCCCTCCGCACCCCTCGTCCTCGGCTGGACCGGCACCACCTGGCGACGCGAACCCCTCCCCACCCTCCCCACCGCCGCCAGCCTCTCCGGCATCACCGCCACCGCACCCGACGACGTCTGGGCCGTCGGCAACACCGCCGGACGCCCCCTCGTCCTGCACTACGACGGCACCACCTGGCACACCGTCACCACCCCACCCATCCCCTGGGCCAAAGCCGTCACCGCCCACCCCCACGACGTCCACGTCGTCGGCACCGGACGCGACGCCCTCCACTACGACGGCACCACCTGGCACCTCCGCCGCGTCCTCAACTCCACCCGCGAAGGGCTCAACACCCTCACCTCCACCGGCCCCCACGACATCTGGGCGGGAGGAGGCGGCCTCGCCGGCGCCGGACCCGCCAGCTACGAGTACCCCGTCCTCGTCCACTGGGACGGCACCCGCTGGACCGAGCACCCCGGCCCCCGCACCGAACGCGGCCACATCGCCCGCCTCGCCGCCACCGCACCCGACGACCTCTGGCTCGGCCACGTCCGCGACACCGACGGCCTGCGCATCCACCACTGGGACGGCACCCGCTGGACCGCCGTACCCCCACCCGAGGAGACCCCCGACCGGCTCAGCCTCCACGGCGTCGCCGCCGGCTGGACCTGGGGCACCCGCGCCACCCGCGACACCTTCGAGACCAGGCCCGCCTTCCACCGCTGGACCGGCGAGCGGTGGGCCGCCGTCGACCTCCCCGGCGACCTCCACCGCACCTCCGCCTCCCACGTCGGCCTCACCACCACCGGCACGACCACCTGGGCCTACCTCAAGACCGCGGCGGGCGTCCACGTCCTGCGCCACACCGCCGCGTGACGCGCCCCTTCGACTCGGGGCGTTTTGTTGTCGATCGGGAGTTCCTCTCTTGAGCTGCTACCAGGTGATTCACTCTTTTGGTTGACACTGAAGTTATCGAGACCACTGGTACCAACTCGGCAGCGGATGCGACGCTCACCCGGAAGCGTGAAACTGGAGTGGTGATCAAGCTGACCGCGACCGTCCTCGACGCACCCGACCCGCGCGCCCTCGCGGGCTTCTACGGCGAACTGCTCGGCTGGCCGATCGACACCGACGAACCCCACTGGGTGACCCTCCGCGCCCCCGACGGCGGCGCGGGCCTGGCCTTCCAGACCGAGGACCGGTACCGCCGGCCCACCTGGCCCGCCGGGGAGGGCGACCAGCGGATGATGGCGCACCTCGACATCGAGGTCGACGACCTGCCCGCCGCCACCGCCCGGGCCGAGGCCCTGGGCGCGACGACGGCCGAGTTCCAGCCCCAGGAGGACGTCCGGGTGCTGCTGGACCCCGCCGGCCACCCGTTCTGCCTCTACGTCAACCCCTGAGCGGCACCGCCGCGCCGGCCCGCCGTCAGGCGGCCGGGCCCCGCGGCGGGATGGCGCGCGTGATCGACTCCAGCACGCCCGGGAAGCGGGTCTCCATCTCGGCGCGCCGCAGCTCGTGCGTGCGGTAGCTGCCCTGCGGCGTCACCCGCAGCACGCCCGCCTCGCGCAACACCTTCAGGTGGTGCGACAGCGTCGACATGCTGACCGGCACGTCGAACTGGCCGCACACGATGCCACCCGAACGGGCCAGTTCCGCCACGATCCGCAACCGGACGGGGTCTGCCAGCGCGGTCAGCACGGTGGCCAGCTCAACGTCTTCCACGTCCGGGTGTTGTAGGGCGCGCACGGTCTCGCATAGTAACGGCCGCCGCAAGATGCCTCCTCATCTCACGCTGAAAGCATCGAAGTGATCAAGAGTGTTAGGGTGGCCGGGTGACCCTGCCGGAACCGGTGCGCGCCGAGCTGGACCGCGTCACCCACGCGGTCCTGGTGGACTTCGCCGCCCTGGAGCAGGTCAGGCGGCGCTTCGACGACGAGCAGGCCGCCGCCCTGGCGGGCTACCTGCACGCCGCCCAGTCCCCCAACACGCTGCGCGCCTACCGCTCCGACTGGGTGGCGTGGGCGGCGTGGTGCCAGGCCGAGGGCCGCCAGGCGCTGCCCGCGGACCCGGTGGACGTCGCGGTGTACCTGGCGGTCGCCGCGGACACGACGAAGGACGACGGCTCCCCCGCCTTCCGGCCCTCCACGCTGGAGCGCAAGGCCGCCGCCATCGCCGCCGTGCACGCCGCGGGCGGCCTCCCCTCCCCCACCAGGTCCGACGTGGTGCGCTTGACGCTGCGCGGCATCCGCCGCACCCGGCAGGCGCCGCCGCGGCGCAAGCGGCCCGTGCTGCTGGGCACGCTGGAGGCCCTGCTCGCCGAACGCCCCGCCCCGGGCTGGCCGACCGGCGCGGCCCGCCGCCGCGACGCGCTGCTGCTGCTCGTGGGCTTCGCCGGCGCGCTGCGCCGCAGCGAGCTGGCCGCGCTCCACCTCGACGACGTCGCGGTCGACGTCGACCCGCGCACCCAGGAGCCGCTGCTGCTGGTCGAGCTGGGCGTGACCAAGACCGACCAGACCGGCGCGCACCGGCAGCGGGTCGTGCTGCCCCGGGGCGCGCGGCGGCCGACGTGCCCGGTGTGCGCGTTCGCCGACTGGGTCGACGTGCTCACCGCCGTCGACCGGCGGGCCCTGCTCCAGGACGAGCCCGAGGCCGGGCCGACGCACCGCTGCCACACCTACCGGCCGGGTCCGCTGAGCGGGCCGCTGTTCCCCTCGGTGAGCCGCCACGGCGCGCTCGGCACCCGCCCGATGTCGGACCGGGCCGTGTCCGACCTGGTGAAGCGGTACGCGCTCAAGGCCGGCCTGGACCCGGCGCTGTTCGGCGGGCACTCGCTGCGCGCCGGCTTCGCCACGCAGGCCGCGCTGGGCGGCGCGAGCGACCGGGAGATCATGCGGCAGGGCCGCTGGACCAACCCGCGCACCGTGCACCGCTACATCCGGACGGCCAACCCGCTGGAGGACAACGCCGTCACCCGCCTCGGACTGTGATCAAGGGCGCACGGTCCGTTGTTAACTGTAAACACCGGCCAGACCATCGGCGCGGGCCGAACGGTCCAGCGGGTTACGGCGCGGGCAGGCTTGCCACGCTGTGTTTCACGCTTGTTTCCACATGGTTTGAGCTGCGGTTTTAGCCCGTTTCCGGTGCCCGGGCGGCGATCCGGCGCCCGGCTCGCCCGCGGGGCCCGCCGCGGTCCACCCCGCAAGAGGGCATTTACCTGCGCATTAACAGCAATACGATCGTCACCACGAGGCCGACCGCCCCGGCCGACACACCCGTGGCCCCCGGACTACCCTGCACTGTCCGGGGGCCACGCGCTGGTCGAGGTCCTCCCCGTCAGGGGCCGGTCGTACCGCCCACGACGGCGTCGGAGGACGGCGCCTCCGCCTCCTTCTCCGGCGGGGGCACCACGCCGGACAGGTCACCGCCGTTGTCGTTGACCCGCAGCACGAACGGCCGCGTCTCGGTGTACTGCACGACCGACAGCGACGCCGGGTCCACGACGATGCGCTGGAACCCGTCCAGGTGCACGCCCAGCGCGTCGGCCAGGACGGCCTTGATGACGTCGCCGTGGCTGCACGCGACCCACACGGCGCGCGGCCCGTGCTCGGCGGTGATCCGGGCGTCGTGCGCCCTGATGGCGGCCACCGCGCGCGCCTGCACGGTCGCCAGGCCCTCGCCGCCGGGGAACACGGCCGCGGACGGGTGCTGCTGCACGACCTTCCACAGCGGCTCGTCGAGCAGCTCCCTGATCTCGCGCCCGGTCCACTCGCCGTACTCGACCTCGGCGAGCTCCGGTTCGACCGCGGGTTCCAGGCCGCGGTCGGCCAGCAGCGGCGCGAGGGTCTGCCGGCAGCGCTCCAGCGGTGAGGTCACGACCGACCGCACCGGTACCCCGGCGAGCCGGTCCACGAGCGCGAGCGCCTGCTCCTCGCCCTTCTCGGACAGCCGCACACCGGGCTGTCGGCCGGCGAGCACGCCCGCCCCGTTCGCGGTGGAGCGGGCGTGTCGCAGCAAGATCACGGTAGCCACGGGGGCCACCCTATGCGGCGCTCCCTACGTGGCGCTGATGAGGTTCATCGACAGCAGCCCCATCAGGACGATGCCCAGCAGCAGCCGGTACCACACGAACACCGAGTAGCTGTGCTTGGAGACGTACCGCAGCAGCCACGCGATCGTGGCGTAGCCGACGACGAACGACACGATCGTGGCCACGACCATCTGCGGCACGGACGCCGCGTTGGGCTCGGAGCGCTCCAGCACGTCCGGGATGCTGAAGATGCCGGCGCCGAACACGGCGGGCAGCGCCAGCAGGAAGGAGTAGCGGGCCGCCGAGGCGCGGTCCAGGCCCAGGAACAGGCCGGCGGTGAGCGTCCCACCGGAGCGGGACACGCCGGGGATCAGCGCCATGGCCTGCGCCAGGCCCATGCCGACGGCGTCCTTGAGCTGGAGCTTGTTGCGGATGTGCGAGGCGAAGTGGTCGGCCAGGCCGAGCAGCAGGCCGAACACGATCAGCGTCGTCGCGGTGATCCACAGGTTCCGCAGCGACGAGCGGATCTCGTCCTTGAACAGGTAGCCCAGCACGCTGATCGGGATCGACCCGATGATCACGTACCAGGCCATCCGGTAGTCCTCGGAGGCGCGGGCGGCCTTGCTGAACAGGCCCTTGAACCACGCCGCGAGGAAGTTGCCGATGTCCTTGGCGAAGTAGATCAGCACCGCGACCTCGGTGCCCAGCTGGATGACCGCGGTGAACGACGCGCCCGCGTCGTTGCCGAAGAACAGCGTGGAGACGATCCTGATGTGACCCGACGAGGAGATGGGCAGGAACTCGGTGAGACCTTGCACGAGGCCGAGGACGATGGCCTGCAACCAGCTCAACTACCCACTCCTGCCAGATCCAGAGCTTCGGTCGCCGTGCGGAGCGCGGCGATCCCCTGCTCGAGATCTTGCAGCATGGGCGAGAGCGTGAGAGTGGTGACCCCCGCCTCGGCGTAGGCCCTCATGCGGTCTGCTATGCGCTCCTTCGGGCCCAGCAGCGAGGTGGAGTCGAGGAACTCCACGGGCAGCGCGGCCTGGGCGCCGGCGTAGTCGCGCGACAGGTACCGGTCCTGCACCTCGGCGGCCTCGGCGGCGAAGCCCATGCGCACGGCGAGGTCGTTGTAGAAGTTCTTCTGCCTGCTGCCCATGCCGCCGACGTAGAGCGCGGCGTAGGGGCGGACGTGGTCGGCGCACGCGCGCCAGTCGTCGCCGACGGACATCGGCACGGTGGGCACGACGTCGAACCCGTCGAGGGTCTTGCCGGCCTTCTCCCGACCCGCCCGGAGCGCGGCGACCGACCCGGCGGAGTGCTCCGGGGAGAAGAAGATCGCGAGCCACCCGTCGGCGATCTCGCCGGCCAGCTCGACGTTCTTCGGGCCGACGGCGGCCAGGTAGACGGGCAGGTGCTCGCGCACCGGGTGCACGGTGAGGGTGAGCGCCTTGCCGGGGCCGTCGGGCAGCGGCAGCACGTAGTGCTCGCCGTCGTAGCGCAGCCGCTCGCGGCGCAGGGCGGAGCGCACGACGTCGACGTACTCGCGGGTGCGGGCCAGCGGCTTGTCGAACCGCACGCCGTGCCAGCCCTCGGACACCTGCGGCCCGGAGACGCCCAGGCCCAGCCGGAACCGGCCGCCGGAGAGGGTGTCCAGGGTGGCGGCGGTCATCGCGGTCATCGCGGGCGTGCGCGCGGGGATCTGGAGGATCGCGCTGCCGACGTCCACCCGCTCGGTCTGGGCCGCCACCCAGGCCAGCACGGTGGGCGCGTCGGAGCCGTACGCCTCCGCGGCCCACACCACCGAGAAGCCGAGGCGGTCGGCTTCCTTGGCCAGTTCGAGGTTCGCGGCGTCGTTGCCCGCGCCCCAGTACCCGAGGTTCAGTCCCAGTCGCACACGCGGACCGTACCGGTCGGTAACCCCCTTCGCCAGGCCGGGGCGGCGCGGCCCGGCGGAATTCGCCCTTGACAAACGCGCGCCACGGCCCGCCGGAATGTCGATCACCCCTTAGGCTGCGCCGCGTGGAACAGCGATACCTGGGGCGCAGCGGCTTGCGGGTCTCCCGGATGGCCCTGGGCACGATGACCTGGGGCCGGGACACCGACGCCGACGAGGCGGCCACCCAGCTCATGGCCTTCACCGAGGCGGGCGGCACGCTCGTGGACACCGCCGACGTGTACGTGGAGGGCGAGAGCGAGCGCATCCTGGGCGGCCTGATCGGCGAGGTCGTGCCGCGCGAGGAGCTCGTGATCGCGACCAAGGCGGTCGCGCGGCGCAACGACGGCCCGTTCGGCGGCGGCGCGTCGCGGGGCGCGCTGCTGCACGCGCTGGACGGCTCGCTGCGCCGGCTGCGGGTGGAGCACGTCGACCTGTGGCAGCTGCACGCCTGGGACGCGAACGTGCCGCTGGAGGAGACCCTGTCGGCGCTGGACGCCGCGGTGTCCTCGGGCAAGGTGCGCTACGCGGGCGTGTCGAACTACTCGGGCTGGCAGCTGGGCACCGCGGCGGCGCTGCCGGGGCACACCCCGCTGGTGTCCACGCAGGTGGAGTACTCGCTGCTGGAGCGCGGCGTGGAGCGCGAGGTCGTGCCCGCCGCGCAGCACCACGGCATCGGCCTGCTGCCGTGGGCGCCGCTGGGCCGGGGCGTGCTGACCGGCAAGTACCGCAACGGCACGCCGTCGGACTCGCGCGGCGCGTCGCCGCACTTCGCCGGGTACGTGGAGCAGCACCGCACGGAGCGGGCGGCGCGGATCACCCAGGCGGTGGCCACCGCGGCGGACGGGCTGGGCACCAACGCGCTGTGCGTGGCGCTGGCGTGGGTGCGCGACCGGCCGGGCGTGGTGGCCCCGGTGGTGGGCGCGCGCGACACGTCGCAGCTGCTGGGTTCCCTGGCGGCGGAGGACCTGGTGCTGCCGACCGCGATCCGCTCGGCCCTGGACGACGTGAGCGCGGTGGTGTTCGGCTACCCGGAGCGCCCGCTGGTCTGACCCCGCGCGGGGCCGGACCACGAGGGGTCAGACCATGACCTCGTCGACGCGGCGGAGCCACTCGCGCACGCCGCCGAGCTGGTCCTCCAGCCAGGTGGCGACGTCGGCGGCCAGGTCGAGGGCGCGCGGGGAGCGGACGTGGGCCGCGAGGTGCCCCACGAGGCTCTGCACGCGCCGCACCGGCGGCGGGTGGGTGCCCGCGAACGGCACGGCCAGGCCGCGCTCGTCGGCGAGCCGGTCGGTGACCTCGTGCAGGAACAGCACGAGCAGCACGGCGGCGACCAGGTACGGCTCGCGCACGTCCAGCTCGCGCGGGGCGAGGCCGTCGAGGCTGTGCAGCAGCATCGACGCGGCCAGCCGGTCGGCCTCGTGCTCGCGCGACCAGCCCACCTCCTGGGCGTCGAGGGCGCCCACGGGCGTGTCGGGGTCGGTGCGGCGGCGGGCGTGCACCAGGTGCCCCGCCAGGACGTGCCCGACCTCGTGGGCGACGAGGAACTGGGTGGCGCGCCGCGTCATCAGCCCCACCAGCGCCTGCCGCTGGCCGGACAGCTCGGGCAGCCGGCGGGCCTCGACCGCGCCGTTGCCGTAGAGGTAGGCGTTGACCGCCTCGGCCAGGGCGTAGGAGGTCTGGGAGGTGCTCAGCAGCGGCGGCGTGCCGTAGTGCGGCAACGCCCCCGTCATGATCTTGAGCACACCGCCGAGCAGGTCCAGCGCGGCGGTGTTGACCAGCACGAGGACGCCGCGCCCCGGCACGGGCACGCTCAGCGCGTTCAGCGCGCCGGTGGGGAACACCCCGGCCAGCACCGGCGTGGTGGGCCGCCACCCGGCGGCGCGGGCCAGGTGCAGCACCTCGGGTTGCAGGGCGTCGAGGGTGCGCTGCTGCTCGTGCAGGTGCGCGGACCGGTAGGGGGCGGGGCGGACGCGGGCGTCGACGAGCCGCCCCAACCTGCGGGTCAGCGGGTCGGAGGCGACCTGGGTCCACGTGCGGTAGCGGTCGACGTGGTCGCCGGGCGCGACGGGCGGGTCGAGGTGGTCGACGACGCGCCGGTCGCGCAGCAGCGCGACGTGGCGGTCGCGCAGTTCCTCGACGGTCATCCGGCTCCTCCCGTGTCACCCGCGATGGTCGTCGCCGCCGGCCGCGGGCCGCGGGCGGGGTCCGACTATCACCTTCGCGGACCAACGACAACACCCGCCCCCCTGCGTGACGATGGTGGTTCGGTGATGGATGCTGGGAGGGCAGTGAGCGAACGGGTTACGCGTAGGAGGTCAGACGTTGCGCCGAGTGGCCGCGGCAGTGCTCGCCGGGACCCTGGTGGTGTCCGGGTGTGCGTCCGAGGAGAACCCGGCCGACCCGCTCCAGGTGGCCGCCACGCTGGAACCCGCCCGTCCCGCCGTCTCCCCCGCCCGGACCGCCGCGCCCGAGGGCGTCGTGCTGCCGCTGGGGCGCGCGACGTCGGTGGCGGTGGTCGGGGACCTGGTCGCGGTGGCCGTGGCCGAACCGCCCTCGGTGCTGCTCTACCCGTCGTCCCCGGCCGACCCGGCGACGGCGGCCCCGGTGACGGCGGTGCTGCCGGGGCCGGCGGAGCGGCTGGTCGCGGCGGACGGCTCGGTGGAGGCCACCGTGCCGTCGGCCGGCGCCGTGGTGACCGTGCGGCCGGACGGCTCGACGTCGTCGCGGCCGGTGACCGGCGGGCCGGTGGACGTGGCGCGGCTCGGTGACCGGGAGCTGGTGGCCCGGCGCGACGCCGGGCAGGTGTCGGTGCGGGACGGTTCGGGCGGCGAGCACGTGGTGGGCGGCATCTCCAGCCCCGACCGGCTGGTGGTGGCGGGTGACGCGGCCGTGGTGCTGGACCGGCCGCGCAGCGCGGTGTTCGACCTGGACCCGACCGCCGAGCGCCCCGGCGCGGGGCTGCGCGCGGGCGACGGCGCGACGAACGCGGTGGCCGACCGGTTCGGCCGGGTGTTCGTCGTGGACACCCGGGGCGGCGAGCTGATGGCGTTCTCCACCTCGCCGTTGATCATGCGGATGCGCCACCCCCTGCCGGGCGCGCCGTACGGGATGGCCTACGACGCCGAGCGCGACCTGCTCTGGGTGACCCTCACCGCGCGCAACGAGGTCGTGGCCCTCGACGTCGCCGGGGGCGAGCCGGTGGAGCGCCACCGGTACGCCGCGGTCCGCCAGCCGGACTCCGTGGCGGTTGATCCAGCCAGCGGGCGCGTGTTCGTCGCGTCCGGGGACGGCCAAGGGATGCAGGTGATCGGGTGATGGACGAAGCGGTGGTCGACGGGGACTGGGAGTACCGGCCGCTGCGGCTGCCGGCCGGGGTCTCCCGCCGCACGGCGACGACGCAGTTGACGATCCACGCCGAGTTCGCCGGGTGGGAGCTGTCGCGGACGCTGCTGTTCGGCGACGGTTCGCGCAAGGTCTGGCTGCGCCGCAAGCGGACCGCCGCCGTCGTGCCCGGGCTGATCACCTAGCCCTCCCGGTCGCCGCGGGACCGGGCTTCGCCGGACCGGGGCTTCGCGGGGTCGGTGCTTCGCGGGGTCGGGGTCAGGCGCGGGTCAGCAGGCCGTGCAGGACGAGGGCCTCGACGGCGTCGACGTGCTGCGCGGGCGTGCCGCCGCGGTGGGTGAGGCAGCGCAGCAGGGTGCCGTGGGTGAGCGTGCCCGCCAGGGCGGCGGGGTCGTGGTCGGCGCTGAAGTCGCCGCCGGCGCGCCCGGCGTCGAGGACCGGGACGAGCAGGGCCGCCAGGTCGATCTCGCGGTGGACCGCGTCGGCCGCGGCGGCGTCGGTGTCCTGCACGACGGCCATCAGCAGGGCCTCGGCGAACTCGCGGTTGCGCAGGGTGAAGGCGGCCAGGCGTTCGAGGTGGCGGCGCAGCAGCCGGCGCGGCGCGACGCCCAGGGCGAGGTCGTCGTCGAGCAGCGAGCGCAGCTCCGCGTACTCCGGGCGCAGCGCGCCCACGACGATCGACGCCTTCACCGGGAACAGCTGCCGGAGCACGACGAGGGGCACGCCGGCGCGCGCGGCGATGTGGGCGGGCGTGGTGGCGTAGTAGCCGCGGGCGGCGAACTCCTGGCGGGCGGCGGCGACGACCGCGTTGCGGGGGTGCTCGGGCAGGCCGTCGAGGCGGTCGGCGCGGTAAGCGCGCACGACCTCGTCGGCCAGGGGCGCGATGACGTCGTCGATGTGGCTGTGGCCCTGCTCGGGGTCGAGCAGGGTGCCGACGAGGGCGATGACGGTGTCGCCGAGCAGGGTGTCGGGCACGGCGTCGGGGTCGGCGAGGTGGCGCAGCGACAGCCCCTCGACGAGGGCGGTGAGCACGACGGCGAGCTGGTCGAGGGTGAACGGGGCGCGCAGCGACGCGCTCCAGCGGGCGAGCATCGACCGGTACGCCTGGACGCTCGCCCGGTCGTAGGCGGCGTAGGTCTGGCGCAGGCGCCGCATGGCGCCCTGGTGGTTGCGGGCCAGGACGACCGTGGCGAACTGCATGAGGGTGGCGGGGTCGCCGCGGACCTGCTCGTAGTTCCAGGTGGACACCGCGCGCAGCATCCGCCTCGGGTCGCCCTTGGTCTCGGCGAGGGCGTGGTCGATGACGTCGACGAGCGTCCCCGGCGCGGTCGGGGCGACCGGGCGGTTGAACCGCAGCAGCAGTTCGTCGACGTAGCGGGCCTTGTCGCCGAAGGTCGCGAAGAACGTCTTCTCGCTGACCTCGGCGCGGGCGGCGATCTCGGCGACGTTGAGCCCCCGGTTGAGGACCTTGAACCCGTCGTCGAACAGCAGCGCCACCCCTGCGTCGAGCAGCCGTTCCCGTACCGGTACCACGTGGGCACTCCCCCCTCGGCGTGTCCCCGACCCACGGCGCATACCCGCCGTGGCGATCACGGTATTGCACACTCACCCGCCGGGGGAGCGTTCGCACACCGGGGTGAGTGTTATCGGTCCGATGCGTCCGTTGAACCCTCACCGGGGGCGGGACAAGACTCCCTGCATCGTGGTGCGGGGTCGCCGGGGAGGGCCGATCGCACCGCGCGGCGGGGCGTCGCGCGTTCGTTCTCCCGCACGGGGTGAGCGCCTCGCCCCGTGCGGTCCAGGGGCGCGTCCCGGAGCGGCCGTCGGCTCGGAACCCCGGCCGGTCCCGCGCGCCTCCCCCGCCCGCACGGCGTCCGCGGCAACCCCCAGTGCCGCCGGGGTCGTGCGGGCGGGCCCCCGCTTTTCCACCACAGGTGTGGTACCACACCTGTGGTGGTACGGGCGTGCGTCGACAGTTTCCCGGTCCACGGGCTCCCGGGTGTCGACGGTCAGTCGTGGTCGGTGAACGCGGTGTACGCGGCGGCCGGGTCGCGGGTCGGGGTGCCGGTGGGCCACCAGCGGCCGGCGCGGGCGCGGTACGGGTACCACAGGCCGTCGCGGCCGTAGCGCAGCTGCCGGTCGCCGCCCGGTGCGCGCACCGTCCACCGGTTGGCGCGGACGGTCGGGGCGGGCAGCTCGGCGCGGTCCCAGGCGGCGCGGGCGCGGTTGGTCTCGGCGCGGTCGGGCGTCCAGGGCCGTTCCAGCACGTCGAGCGCGGCCGGGCCGCCCTGGCGCCACGCGCGGACGGCGCGCGGGTCGGCGTCGAGCCGGTCGAGCGCCCCGGGCAGGTCGCGCAGCGCGGGGTGGGCGGCGACCAGGCGGACCCGGTCGCGGCGCTCGTCGTCGGCCGGCCACCGGCCGGTGGCCAGCAGGTCGCGGGCCTTGGCGGCGGCGTCGGCGACGAGCAGGCGCAGCACGGCGGGCTCCACGCCGGGCGCGGGGTCGAAGTCGGGCGGCGGGTCCGGGTCGGCGGCCGGCGGGTCGTCGGGCAGGGCGACCGGCGGCGCGGCGTAGGCGGTCGTGGCGGGGGTGCCGGTGGTGGCGGGCCGGGCGCCGGCGACGACCTCGTCGCGGTCGCGCCCGCGCAGCAGGAGCAGCACCCACGGGTCGGCGTCGAGCAGCCACGCGGCCTGGTGGCACAGGGCGGCGGCGTGGCGGCAGGGCAGTTCCCAGCCGGGGCAGGTGCACTCGGGGTCGAGGTCGCCGATGCCGGGCAGCAGCGGCACGCCCGCGTCGGCGGCGGTGTCGACGAGGTCGCGGGGCACCTCGTGGTCGAGCAGCGCGGCCAGGTGGCCCGCCTTGCCGGCGACGCGGTCGAGGAAGCGCCGCCACTCGGCGTCGGTGAGCGGGGTGAGGCGCACGGTGGTGCGGTAGGTGTCGTCGGGGTCGTGCACGACGGCGTCGAGCCGGCCGGGGCTGACGGTGATGGTGCCGACCAGCCCGGCGTGGGCGTACTTGCGGCCCTGGCGCAGCGGCGCCTGGTCCAGGGAGGTGTCCTCCAGGGCCTGGAGCCAGGCCCGGCCCCACCAGCTGCGGGCGTGGCGCACGCCCTTGCCGAACGCGGGGAAGCCCTTCACGCGCTCGGTCACCGGCCGCTCCCCCGCTCCGGGCCGCGCAGCGCGACGAGGTCGGCCAGCTCGGCGTCGGTCAGCTCGGTCAGCGCGGCCTCGCCGCGGGCCAGCACGGAGTCGGCGAGGTCGCGCTTGGCGCGCAGCATGGCGGCGATCCGGTCCTCGACGGTGCCCTCCGCGACGAGCCGGTGCACCTGCACGGGCCGGGTCTGGCCGATGCGGTGGGCGCGGTCGGTGGCCTGGTCCTCCACGGCGGGGTTCCACCACCGGTCGTAGTGCACGACGTGGTCGGCGCGGGTGAGGTTGAGGCCGGTGCCGGCGGCCTTGAGGGAGAGCAGGAACACCGGCACCCCGCCGTCCTGGAAGCGGCGGACCATCTCCTCGCGGGCGGCGACGGGCGTGCCGCCGTGCAGGAACGCGGTGGTGGTGCCGCGGGCGGCGAGGTGGCGTTCGAGCAGACGGGCCATGGCGACGTACTGGGTGAACACGAGCACGGAGCCGTCCTCGGCGAGGATGGTGTCGAGCAGCTCGTCGAGCAGTTCGAGCTTGCCGGAGCGCCCGGCCAGGACCGGCGAGCCCTCCTTGAGGTACTGGGCGGGGTGGTTGCACACCTGCTTGAGGGCGGTGAGCAGGCGCACGACCTTGCCGCGGCGGGCGATGCCGTCGGAGCCGGCGATGTCGGCCATGAGTTCGCGGACGACGGCCTCGTAGAGGGCGGCCTGCTCGCGGGTGAGCGCCACCGGGTGGTCGGTCTCGGTCTTGGCGGGCAGTTCGGGCGCGATGCCGGGGTCGGACTTGCGGCGGCGCAGCAGGAACGGCGCGACGAGCCGGCCGAGGCGGGCGGCGGTGGCGGCGTCGCGGTCGACCTCGACGGGCTTGGCCCAGCGGGCGCGGAAGCGCGGCAGCGTGCCGAGCAGGCCGGGGGTGGTCCAGTCGAGCACGGCCCACAGCTCGGAGAGGGTGTTCTCCACCGGGGTGCCGGTGAGGGCGACGCGGGCGCGGGCGGGGACGCGGCGCAGGGCCTTGGCGGTGTCGGAGGCGGGGTTCTTGACGTGCTGGGCCTCGTCGGCGACGACCAGGTCCCACCCGTGCCCGGCGAGCGCGTCGGCGTCGAGCCGCATGGTGGTGTAGGTGGTCAGGACGAACCCGGTGTGGTCGGCGTCGCGGGCCAGGTCGCGGCCGGGGCCGTGGTAGCGGCGCACGGGCACGCCGGGCGCGAAGCGCTCGACCTCGCGCTGCCAGTTGCCCAGCAGCGACGTCGGGCACACCACGAGGGTGGGGCCGTCCGCGTCCGGCAGGTGCGCGCGGCGGTGCAGGTGCAGGGCGATGAGGGTGACGGTCTTGCCCAGGCCCATGTCGTCGGCCAGGCAGCCGCCCAGGCCGAGGGAGGTCATGCGGTGCAGCCACCGCAGGCCGCGCAGCTGGTAGTCGCGCAGGGTGGCGGCCAGCGCGGCGGGCCGGCCGATCGGCTCGTCGCGGGCCAGGTCGGCCCTGAGGTCGTCGAGCCAGCCGGTGGTGGTGACGGGGACCTCGACGCCGTCGACCTCGGTGGTGCCGGTGAGGGCGGCGCCGAGCGCGTCGAGGGCGGTGACGGGCTTGAGGACACGGTCGCGGGCGCGGCGGGCCAGTTCGGGGTCGACGAGGGTCCAGCGGTCGCGCAGCCGCACGACGGGCCGGTGCGCCTCGGCGAGCAGGTCCAGCTCCTCGGGGGTGAGGGGGTCCTCGCCCAGGGCGAGCTGCCAGTTCACCGCGGTGAGCCGGTCCGGTCCGAAGAACGACGGCCGGTCGGCGCGGTCGCCGCCGAGCACGACCCGGGAGGTGAGGTCGCGCACCAGGTCCTTGGGCCAGTGCACGTCGACGCCCGCGCCGGCCAGGCGCACGGCGCCGGTGGTGAGCAGCAGCTCGACGTCGCCGTCGGTGAGGGCGGTCGCGTCGGGCACGGGCCGGTCGAGCAGCGGTTCCAGCGGCGGGTAGGCGCGGGCGGCGCGGCGCAGGGCGACCGTGGCGTCGGCGCGCAGGCGGTGGCCGGCGCCCGCCCACAGCTCGGCGGCGTCCACGACGAGGCTGGGGTCGGCGAGGTCGTGGACCTGCACGACGACGCGGAACGCCTCCGCGCCCTCCACCCGCAGGGAGATGCGGACGCCCTGGTCGGCCCAGCCGCGCAGGTGCGGCACGCGCTGGGGTTCGGGCGAGGCGAACGCGGGCGCTCCGGCGGCGCGCGCGGCCGCCGCGCCGCGCGGCACGGTGTCGGCGACGGCGTCGAGGAAGGCCCGCAGGAGGGGTTCGGCGTCGGGCAGCTCGGCGGGGTCGCGTCCCGTCAGCGGGACGGCGCGGGCGTGCGGCGGCATGGCGCGGGCGAGGTCGCGCACGCGGGCGTGGTCGGCGGCGTCGAGCGGGCCGAGCCGCCAGGCGTCGAAGTCGCCGTCGGTGACGGCGGGCCGCACCCGGCCGCGGGCCACCAGGCCGAGGGCGAGCACGACGGCGGCGCCCCAGAAGGCGGTGGCGGGGTGCGCGCGGCCGGTGCGGCGGGCCCGGCCGAGCAGGGGGATGGCCTCGGTCAGCGGCACGCGCGCGGCGGGCGCGGTGCGGCGGGAACCGTCCGCGGTGGCCACGACCACCTCGGCGTCCGCCGGCAGGCCCCCGTCCACGGGCACGTCACCGTGCGCGGGCGGGTTCCCGTCCACGGGCGGGTCGGCGGGCGCGGACGGGTCGGGCGGCCCCTGGTCGGGGTGGGTGTAGAAGGCGATCGTGGACGTCCGCGGCGGGTCGGCGGCCTCGAAGACGGCCGCGTACCGCTCCAACCCTGTGTTCAGCGCTCCCCCTGGCTATTCAAGTTTGAGTCTACCCCAGCTGCCGGGTTCACCGGGCGAACCCGGCTCGCCCGCCATGGGGTAGGCGCCGCCCCGCAACCGGTCGAGCAGCCCCCTGGTCCACTCCGCGCCACCGGCCGCCGCGTGCTCCCACAGCCGGTACAGCTCGGCGACGTGGGCGGGTTCGCGCCACCCGGCGGCCTGCTCGCGGGCGGCGTCGCGGCGCGCCTCCAGGGCGGCGAGGCGCTGCCCGAGCAGCTCGACCGCGTCCGCGCGCGGCAGCGACGGCAGCAGCGCCAGCCCGGCGGCCAGCAGGTCGGGACGGGTCTCGGGGCGGCGCAGCGCGTCGCGCAGCAGCCGCCCGTGCTCGGCGTCGCCGCGCGGCGTGATCTCGTAGTCGGTGCGCCCCGGCGGCACGGTGGAGTCGATCAGGTGGCCGTCCTTGGTGAGCTGCTTGAGCGCGTGGTAGATCGAGCCCCACTTGACGTTGGCCCACTCGCCCGCGCCCCACGCCATCAGGTCGTTGCCGATCAGGTAGCCGTGGGCGCGCCCGTAACCGCGCACCACCCCGAGCACCAGCAACCGCGTCGCCGACATCGCGTCCTCGTCCCGCGGTGCCCGAGGTCGCCGCGTAATCCCGTTCCCGCGCACAGGGTAGATCGCGCAGGATGGGTGCCGGCGACGGCCGGCGGCACGCGCGCCGCGCTCCCGCACGCACCCGGAGGAGGGGTCGACGACGTGATCAGGTTGCGGCAGGTGGACGACGCGGGCGTGGAACGGCTGCTCGCCCTGGCCGTCGAGGACGCCGACCCCGCCGACGTCATGCCGGCCGGCTGGGCACCGGACCGGCCCGACGAGTTCCGCGAGTTCTACCGCGGCTTCCGGCGCGACGCCTACGAGATCCTCGACGACGACCGCACGGTGGGCATGATCCGGCTGACCGACGCGGGCGAGACCGGCATCTGGGTGGCGCGGCGCGCACGGGGCGCCGGCGTGGGCCTGGCCGCCCTGCACCGCCTCCTGGAGCGGGCGCCCGGCCGGGGCGTGCCCACCGTCGTCGCCGAGACCACCGCGGACAACGCCGCGGCGCTGGCGCTGCTGACCAAGGCCGGCGCGGAGCTGGAGACCACCGGCGACCGGGTCTCGGCGCGGCTGCGGGTGCCCGCCGAACCCTCCCCCGACCTGGCCGACCCCGCCGAGCTCCTCCACGCCTACCTCGACTTCCACCGCGACACGGTGCTGCGCAAGCTGCAGGGCATGTCCGAGGAGGAGCTGCGCACCAGCCGCCTGCCCTCGGGCTGGGCGCCGCTGGCGATGCTCAAGCACCTCACGCACGTCGAACGGCGCTGGCTGCGCCACTGCTTCCGCGGCGAGGACGTCGTCCACCCGTACGGCGACCCCCGCGTGCCGCACGCCGAGTGGGTCGTCGAGGACGGCGACACCACCGAGGGCATCCGCGCCTCCTACCTCGAGGAGTGCGCCCGCTCCCGCGAGATCGCCGCCGGGGCCGCGCTCACCGACCGGGTCGCCCGCTGGGAGTCGACCGGCGCGCCGCGCCCCACCCTGGCCTGGGTGCTGTTCCACCTGCTCCAGGAGTACGCGCGCCACGCCGGGCACCTCGACGTCGCGCGCGAGCTGAGCGACGGCGTGCTCGGCACCTGACCGGACCGCGTGCCCGGCACCGGGTCAGCGGGCGGCGCGGCCGACCACCGCGGTGGCGTCCAGGTCGTCGTCCACGACGACCCGCGCCTCCAGCCCGACCCCGGTGAACGCCGCCGCCGTCGCCGGCGCCTGGCGACGCCCGGTCTCCACCACCAGCGTCCCGCCCGGCGCCAACCACCGCCGCGCGTCGGCGACCACGCGCCGCTGCACGTCCAGCCCGTCGGCGCCGCCGTCCAGCGCCACCAGCGGCTCGTGGTCGCGCGCCTCGGGCGGCATCAGCGCCACCGCGTCGGTCGGCACGTACGGCGCGTTGGCCACCAGCACGTCCACCCGCCCCAGCAACGACCCGGGCAGCGCCCCGTACAGGTCGCCCAGGTGCACCTGCCCGGACGGCAGGTTGCGGCGCGCGCAGGCCACCGCGGCCGGGTCGACGTCGGCCGCGTGCACCTCCGCGCCGGGCAGCCGGCGCGCCACCGCGGCGGCCACCGCGCCCGAACCGCAGCACAGGTCGAGCACGACCGCGCCCGGCCGCGCCGCGGCCACGGCCAGCCGCACCAGGTGCCCCGTGCGGCGGCGCGGCACGAACACGCCGGGGTCCACCGCGACGCGCAGCCCGTCGAACTCGGCCCAGCCGAGCACGTGCTCCAGCGGGAGGCCGGCGACGCGCCGCTCGGTCAACGACCGCAGCTCCGCCTCGTCCGCGGCGGCCTCGACGAGCAACCGCGCCTCGTCCTCGGCGAACACGCACCCGGCGGCGCGCAGCCGGGCGACGACATCGGTGACGATCACGGGCGGAGCGCCTCCCGCCCGGAACCCGCCGGCGGCCGGTCTCGGTGGCGGGCCACCGCGACCCCGATGCCGTCCAGCAGCACCGCCAACCCCGTGGTGAAGCCCTCCAGCGCCCCCCGCTCCGGGTAGGACGCGCACGGGTCGTCCGGCACCGGCGGCGGCTCCTCCTCCCCGACCCACGTCGCCAGCGGGAACCGGTCGGCGAAGTCCGCCGCCACCTCGTCGAGCAGCGGCGACCGCGCGTACCACCACTCCTCGTCCGACACCCCGGTCTCCGCCGCCGCCCGCCGCGCGTCCGACACCCCCGCCGCCGCGCCCCGCACGAACTGCGTCAACGCGGCCACCACACCCCGCAGCTCCCGCCGCGGCAGGCCCGTCCCCCGCAGCACCCCCACCAACGCCTCCAGCGCCCCGAACTCCCCCGGCCCCAGCACCGGCCGGGCCTGCGACACCTGCAACACCCACGGGTGGCGCAGGTAGAACGCCCGGGTGTCCGCCGCCCACGCCTCCAGCGCCGCGCGCCACCCGCCGTCCGACGGGTAGCGCGCGGGCAGCTCCCGCAGCACCTGGTCGTACATCAGGTCGACCAGCTCGGCCTTGTTCGGCACGTAGGTGTAGAGCGCCATCGCCGTGCGCCCCAGCCGCTCCCCCACCGCCCGCATCGACAGCGCCGCCATCCCCCCGCCGTCGGCGACCTCCACCGCCGCGCGCACCACCGCGTCCACGCTCAGGCCCTGCTTCGGCCCCGGCCGCGTCCCGCCCCCGTCCGCCCCGCCCTCACCACCGCCCTCGGCGGCCCGCCACAGCAGCCGCATCGACCGACGCGGGTCACCCTGCCCGGCGTACACCACCACTTGCGACTCCTTACAACGTAAAGTACTGTTCCCGGGATCACTTTACGCCATAAACAAACCTGGGGGAAGACAGCCATGGGCATGCCCGCCGACAGCCACGACGTCATCGAAGTACGCGGCGCACGCGAGAACAACCTCGCCGACATCTCCCTCGACATCCCCAAACGACGACTCACCGTCTTCACCGGCGTCTCCGGCTCCGGCAAGTCCAGCCTCGTCTTCGGCACCATCGCCGCCGAATCACAACGCCTCATCAACGAGACCTACACCGCGTTCATCCAGTCCTTCATGCCCAACCTCGGCCGCCCCGACGTCGACGCCCTGCGCAACCTCAGCGCCGCCATCATCGTCGACCAGGAACGCATGGGCGCCAACTCCCGCTCCACCGTCGGCACCGCCACCGACGCCAACACCGCGCTCCGCATCCTCTTCAGCCGCCTCGGCACACCCCGCATCGGCACCAGCGGCGCCTTCAGCTTCAACCTCCCCGAAGGCATGTGCCCCCGCTGCGAAGGACTCGGCCGCGTCTCCACCATCGACGTCGACCAACTCGTCGACCACACCAAGTCCCTCAACGACGGCGCCATCACCGTCCCCGGCTTCACCGTCGACAACTGGTACGTCCAGACCTACATCCAGTCCGGCTTCCTCGACCCCGACAAGAAGATCGCCGACTTCACCCCCGACGAGCGCGACGCCCTCCTCCACCGCGAACCCACCAAGGTCAAGCTCGGCAAGACCAACGTCACCTACGAAGGCCTCCTCCCCAAGGTCCAACGCCTCTACCTCGCCAAGGACCGCGAGAACATGCAACCCCACATCCGCGCCTTCGTCGACCGCGCCGTCACCTTCACCCGCTGCCCCGACTGCCGCGGCGCCCGCCTCAACGCCGCCGCCCTCTCCAGCACCATCAACGGCACCACCATCGCCGACTGCTCCGCCATGCAGATCAGCGACCTCGCCGCCTGGATCGACAAGATCACCGACCACTCCGTCGGCCCCGTGCTCACCACCCTGCGCGAACTCCTCGACTCCCTCGTCGGCATCGGCCTCGGCTACCTCAGCCTCGACCGCCCCTCCGCCACCCTCTCCGGCGGCGAGGCCCAACGCGTCAAGATGGTCCGCCACCTCGGCAGCGCCCTCACCGACGTCACCTACGTCTTCGACGAACCCACCGTCGGCCTGCACCCCCACGACATCCAGCGCATGAACGACCTCCTGCTCCTCCTGCGCGACAAGGGCAACACCGTCCTCGTCGTCGAGCACAAACCCGAGACCATCTCCATCGCCGACCACGTCGTCGACCTCGGCCCCGGCGCCGGCACCCGCGGCGGGCACATCACCTTCACCGGCACCGTCGCCGAACTCCGCGCCTCCGACACCCTCACCGGACGCCACCTCGACCACCGCGCCCGACTCCGCGACCACGTCCGCACCCCCACCGGCCACCTCCCCATCACCGGCGCCACCCTGCACAACCTCCAGGACGTCTCCGTCGACATCCCCCTCGGCGTCCTCACCGTCGTCACCGGCGTCGCCGGCTCCGGCAAGTCCAGCCTCGTCCACGGCTCACTCGCCGGCCGCCCCGGCGTCGTCACCGTCGACCAGTCCCCCATCCGCGGCTCCCGCCGCTCCAACCCCGCCACCTACACCGGGCTCCTCGACCCCGTCCGCACCGCCTTCGCCAAGGCCAACGGCGTCAAACCCGCCCTCTTCAGCGCCAACAGCGAAGGCGCCTGCCCCAAGTGCAAGGGCATCGGCCTCGTCTACACCGACCTCGCCATGATGGCCGGCGTCGCCACCACCTGCGAGGAGTGCGCCGGCAAGCGGTTCACCCCCGAGGTCCTCACCTACACCCTGCGCGGCAAGGACATCAGCGACGTCCTCGCCATGTCCGTCACCGAAGCCCGCGCCTTCTTCACCGAGAAGCAGGTCCACGCCGTCCTCGAACGGCTCGTCGACGTCGGCCTCGGCTACCTCTCCCTCGGCCAACCCCTCACCACCCTCTCCGGCGGCGAGCGCCAACGCCTCAAGCTCGCCATCCACATGGCCGAGAAGGCGTCCACCTACATCCTCGACGAACCCACCACCGGCCTGCACCTCGCCGACGTCGACCAGCTCCTCGCCCTGCTCGACCGCCTCGTCGACAACGGCGACACCGTCATCGTCATCGAGCACCACCAGGCCGTCATGGCCCACGCCGACTGGATCGTCGACCTCGGCCCGGGAGCCGGCCACGACGGCGGGCGCGTCGTCTTCGAAGGCACCCCCACCGCCCTCGTCGACACCGCCGACACCCTCACCGCCCGACACCTCCGCGCCTACGTCGGCCGGTGACGCCCGTGGGCGGGGGCCCGCACCGGCCCCCGCCCACCTCGCCCCCGTGGCCCCGGTTCTTCTCGGGCGTCCTTCAGTTCGCGGCTGTGGTTGACCGCCCTGACCTGCGTGACACCGAGGATTTCTTTTTGTCAACACTGAAGTAATAGGGACCAGTGGTACCAAGCCGGCGGCGTTCACCCGACCGGGGTTCGGCACCCCGCACGGTGTTCCCACGTGCGGCCGATTGTCCAGGTAGGAGGGCTCCTCTAACGTTCCCGACCACGTCCGCGCGAACGTGACCGGGAACCACCCCGATCCCGGCGGGCCCGAGCCGCATCGGGTCAGCCGGAACCCCTGCACGAGGGAGAACCCTGCGATGGGAGACGTTCGCGCACCCAGGCGCGCCCTGGTCTCGTTAGGCACAGCGGCCCTCACGGCACTGGCCCTGACCACCGGCGCCACACCCGCCGCCGCCGAGGGAGAGATCCTCGGCGCGAACAACCCGACCGCGATCCCGGACAGCTACATCGTCGTCTACGACCAGCTGTCCGCCCAGAGCGCCGACGCGCTCACCGCCGACCTGAGCGCCAAGTACGACGCGCGGGTCGACTTCACCTACCGCCACGCGCTCAAGGGCTTCGCGGGCGCGCTGTCCGAGAAGGACGCCCGGGCGCTCGCCGCCGAACCCGGCGTCGCCTACGTCCAGCAGAACGGCGAGGTCCGGGCGACCGACACCCAGCCCAACCCGCCGTCGTGGGGCCTGGACCGACTCGACCAGCGCGACCTGCCGCTGGACTCGTCCTACACCTACCCGAACACCGGTTCCGGCGTCACCGCCTACATCATCGACACGGGCATCCGGACGACCCACTCCGACTTCGGCGGGCGGGCGACCTGGGGCACCAACACCGTCGACACCAACAACACCGACTGCAACGGCCACGGCACGCACGTCGCCGGCACGGTCGGCGGCACCGCCCACGGCGTCGCCAAGGGCGTCACGCTCATCGCCGTGAAGGTGCTCAACTGCGCCGGCTCCGGCTCGTTCGCGGGCGTCGCCGCGGGCATCGACTGGGTCACCGGCCACCACACCTCCGGCCCGGCCGTGGCGAACATGAGCCTCGGCGGCCAGGGCAGCGACGTGACCGGCGAGACCGCGGTGCGCAACTCGATCGCCGACGGCGTCACCTACGCCATCGCCTCGGGCAACTCCAACGCCGACGCCTGCAACTTCACCCCGGCGCGCGTCGCCGAGGCGATCACGGTCAACGCCTCGACCAACGCCGACGCCCGCGCCTCGTTCTCCAACTACGGCACGTGCAGCGACATCTTCGCGCCCGGCCAGAACATCACCTCGACCTGGAACACCAACGACACCGCGACCAACACCATCAGCGGCACGTCGATGGCCGCCCCGCACGTCGCGGGCGGCGCGGCCCTGCTGCTCGGCGCCACGCCGTCGCTGACGCCCGCGCAGGTCGCGAGCACGATGGTCACCAACTCCACCCCCAACAAGATCACCTCGCCGGGCACCGGTTCGCCGAACCGGCTGCTGTTCACCAACACCGGCGGCGGCCCCGGCCCGGGCAACCCGTCCGTCACCCCGCCCGGCAACCAGACCGGCACCGTCGGTACCGCCACGAGCCTCCAGCTCAAGGCCAGCGGCGGCACCCCGCCGTACACCTGGTCGGCCACCGGCCTGCCGCCCGGCCTGTCGGTCAACACCTCGACCGGCCTGGTCTCCGGCACCCCCACCACCGCGGGCACCTACCCGGTGACCGCGACCGCCACCGACTCGGCGGGCGGCACCGGCTCGGCGTCGTTCACCTGGACGGTCACCCCGACGGGGGGCTCCTGCTCCGCGCCCGGTGAGAAGGTCGCCAACGGCGGCTTCGAGAGCGGCACGGCGGGCTGGTCCAACGCCACCTGGACGATCGGCCCGTGGACCGGGGCCGGCGCGCCGCGCACCGGCGGTCAGTCGTCCTGGATCGGCGGCTACGGCTACACGGCCACGGAGACGCTCAGCCAGACCGTCACCGTCCCGGCCGGGTGCACCGCCACGACGCTGTCGATCTGGCTGAAGGTCAGCACGTCGGAGTACGAGCCGGAGGTGTTCGACACCTTCACCGTCAAGGCCGGTTCGACCACCCTGGCGACCTACACCAACCTGACCCCGTCGGGCTACGAGGTGCGCACCTTCAGCCTCGGCGCCTTCGCGGGCCAGAGCGTGGCGCTGAGCTTCACCGGCGCGGAGGACTGGTCCTACCAGACCTCGTTCGTGCTGGACGACGTCTCGGTCACCGCGGCGTGACCCGCTAGTCCGGGGGCCGGCGGGTGCGCCCGCCGGCCCCTCCGGCGTTGACGCGCGCCCGGGCGGCCCCTACGTTCGGCCGGTGGCGGGTGGGTCCTCGGGCAGGAGCGTGGTGGCCCGCGCGCTCGCCGTGCTGGGCGCCCTCGACGGGCACCCGGACGGGTTGCCGCTGGCCGAGCTGGCCCGGCGCGGCGGCCTGCCGCTGTCCACCGCGCACCGGCTGGTCCGCGACCTGGTCGCGCAGCAGGTGCTGGAACGCCTCCCCGACCGCCGGTACGTCGTCGGCCGGCGGCTGTGGCAGCTCGGGCTGCTGGCCCGCGTGCAGGTCGAGCTGCGCGAGGCGGCGCTGCCGTTCATGCAGGACCTGTACGAGGCGACCAGGGAGAACGTGCACCTCGCCGTGCGCGACGACACCTCCGCCCTCTACCTGGAGCGCATCCACGGCCACGGCTCGGTGCCGGTGGTGAGCCGGCCCGGCGGCCGGTTGCCGCTGCACGCCACCGGCGTCGGCAAGGTGCTCCTGGCGCACGCGCCGCGGGAGGTCGTCGCCCAGGTCGTCGCCGGGCCGGAGCGGTGCACGCCGTACACGATCACCGAGCCGGGCCGGCTGCTGCGCGAGCTGGCCGAGGTGCGCCGCCGCGGGCACGCGCGCACCGCGCAGGAGATGACGCTGGGCTCCTGCTCGGTGGCGGTCCCGGTGGCCGGCCCGGCGGGCGCGGTGGTGGCCGCGCTCGGCCTGGTCGTGGCGACCCACCGCGACCCCGAGCGGCACGTCACGGCGCTGCGCGTCGCCGCGGGCGGCATCTCGCGGGTGCTCGCCCGACCGTGAAAACCCTCCCCCGCCCCGACTGCCGCTGAGCGGAAGCCGCGCCTTGGCCGCGGCGGGGGCGCGGAGCAGGCTTGGCCGCCATGCGCACACAGGTAGCCATCGTCGGTGCCGGTCCCGCCGGGTTGTTGCTCTCCCACCTGCTCTCCCTGCACGGCGTGGACTCGGTCGTGCTGGAGAGCCGCTCCCGCGCCTACGTCGAGGCCCGCGTCCGGGCCGGCGTGCTGGAGCAGGGCACCGTCGACCTGCTCACCGACGCCGGTCTCGGCGACCGGCTCAAGACCGAGGGGCTGCGGCACGACGGCCTCCACCTCCAGTGGCCCGGGACGCGCCACCGCCTCGACCTGCACGAGCTGACCGGGCGCTCGGTGTGGGTGTACGGGCAGACCGAGGTCGTGAAGGACCTGCTGGCCGCGCGGCACGAGCACGTGCGCTTCGAGGTGAGCGGCACCGCGCTGCACGACCTCGACACCGACCACCCCTCGGTGTCCTACGTGGACGCCTCCGGCACGCCGCGGCGCGTCACCGCCGACGTGGTGGTGGGCGCGGACGGCTTCCGCGGCGTGAGCCGGGAGACGATCCCGGTGGCGCTGCGCACCCAGTGGGAGCGGCACTACCCGTTCGCGTGGCTGGGCGTCCTGGCCGAGGTGCCGCCGTCGACCGACGAGCTGATCTACGCCTGGCACCCGGACGGGTTCGCCATGCACAGCATGAGGTCGCCCGTGCTGAGCAGGCTCTACCTCCAGGTCGACCCGGGCGAGCGGATCGAGGACTGGTCGGACGAGCGGATCTGGTCCGCGCTGGACACCCGGCTGGGCCTGGACGGGTGGTCGCTGGAGCACGGCCCGGTGGTGGACAAGGGCATCACGCCGATGCGCAGCTTCGTCAGCACGCCGATGCGGCACGGTCGGCTGTTCCTGGTGGGCGACGCCGCGCACATCGTGCCGCCGACCGGCGCGAAGGGCCTCAACCTGGCCGTCGCGGACGTCGCCGTGCTGGCGCGGGCGCTGGAGGCGTTCTTCGGCGACGGCCGCACGGACCTGCTCGACGGCTACGAGGAGCGGGCGCTGCACCGGGTGTGGCGGTGCACGCACTTCTCCTGGTGGATGACCACGATGCTGCACACCACCGGCGACCCGCTGGACCGGGAGCTGCAGCTCAGCCAACTGCGGTACGTGTGCTCGTCCACCGCGGCGGCCACCGGCCTGGCGGAGAACTACGCGGGCCTGCCGTTCTGAGCCCCCTCGGCCCCCGGCGCCGGGTCGAGGTCGGCGAGCCGCCGCCGGACGCCGTCGGCCCCGCCGTCGCGGCCCAGTCGCCGGTAGAGCTCCAGCGCCTCCTCCCACGCCGCGCGGGCGCGGGCGCGGTGGCCGAGGGCGGCGCGGGCGCGGGCGAGGCGGTCGAGGGTGTCGGCGGCGGCCGCGGTGTGGCCGAGGGCGCGGTACCGGGCGAGGGCCTGCTCGTGGTGGTCGGCGGCCCGGTCGTGGTGGCCGGTGCGGTGGTCGATGAAGCCCAGGCCGTCCAGCGCGTCCGCCTCGCCCTCGGGGTTGTGGTGCCGGCGGTGCAGCGCGAGGGAGGCGAGGCAGTGCTCGCGGGCGGTGTCGTGGTCGCCCAGGCGGGCGGCGCACCAGCCCACGGCGGTGCCCGCGTCGGCTTCCCACACCGACTGGCCGAGGGCGCGGAAGAGGTCCAGGGCGCGGCGGGCGTGCTCCAGCGCCCGGTGGTCGTCGCCCCGCTGCTCCCAGACCCGGGCGAGGGCGTGGTGGGCGTGGGCCCGCTGGGCGGGGGTGCCGTCCTGTTCGGTCTGCGCGAGGGCCCGGTGCAGGTGGACGACGGCCTGCTCGTGCTGCCCCAGGTCGGCGTGGGCGCCGCCGAGGAGCCGGTGGGCGAGGGCGCGCCCGGCGGGGTCGGGCAGGTGGTCGGCGGCGTCCGCCGCGGCCGACCACGCGGCCAGCGCGTCGTGCCGGTGCCCGCGCCGCCGGTGGAAGGTGTGCAGGGTCCAGGCGATCTGCCACACCGCCGCGTGCCGGTGCAGGGCGGCGGCGGTGCGCTGGGCGGCCAGCAGGTGGGCGTGGTGGGCGTCCAGCCAGTGCAGCGCGGCGGCGTGGTCCGGCAGCGGGTGCGGGTGGGCGCCGGGGACGGGCGGGTCGAGCCGGATCGGCGTGCGCTGCGGCTTGAGCAGGCGGGCGGCGGCGAACGCGGTGTGCAGGTAGGAGTCGACCACCCGGTCCAGCGCCGCCCGCCGCACCGGCTCGGGCAGGTCGTGGGCGAGGCCGGCGGCGTAGGCGCGGACCAGGTCGTGCATCGAGTGGCGCCCGCGCGGGTGCCGGTCGAGCAGGGAGGCGTCCGCCAGGGCGTGCAGGGCCTTGCGCGCCTCGGCCCGGGACAGGCCGGTGAGGCCGGCGGCGGCGGTCAGGTCGACGTCCGGGCCGGGGGCGACCCCGAGCAGCGCGAACACCCGGCGCTGGGGCTCGGTGAGGCGGCGCAGGGACCACGAGAGGACGGCGGGCAGGCTGGCGGCGGGGTCGGTGTCGTGGTCGAGCACCTCCAGGCCGAACTCGCGCAGCTCGTCCGCGAACTCGGCCAGCGGGACGTGCGGGCGGCCGGCGGCGTGCCGGGCGGTGATCGCCAGCGCCAGCGGGTGCCGGCCGCACAGCCCGATCAGCGCGTCGACCGCGTCGGGTTCGGCGTCCACCCGCCGGTCGCCGAGGCGGTGGGCCAGCAGGGCGTGGGCCTCGTCGCGGTCGAGGACGCCCAGCGGCAGGTGGCGGGCCCCGTGCCGGTCGACCAGGGAGGCCAGGCCGGTGCGCCCGGTGACCAGCACGGTGCAGGTCGGGCTGCCGGGCAGCAGCGGCACGACCTGCTCGCTCGTGGCGGCGTTGTCCAGCACGACCAGCACCCGCCTGCCCGCGACCAGCCCCCGGTACAGCGCCGCCTGCGCGGCCAGGTTCGGCGGCAGGCGGTCGGGGGCGACGCCGAGGGCGGCGAGGAAGCCGCGCACCGCGTCGCCCGGCGCGGTGGGCCGCCCGGTGGGGCTGAACCCGCGCAGGTCGACGAACAGCTGCCCGTCGGGGAACCGGTGCAGGTTGCGGTGCGCCCAGGCCAGCGCCAGGCAGGTCTTGCCGATCCCGCCCGCGCCGCCGATCGCCGAGATCACCATCGCCGCGCCCGCGCCCGGATCGGCGGCCAGGGCGCGGTCCAGCGCGGTCAGCTCCGCCTCGCGCCCGGCGAACGACACCGGCGCGGCGGGCAGCTGGCGCGGCACCACCGGCGCGGACGGCGGTGGCGCGTGCAGGTGCACGTCACCGTGGACGACACCGGCCTGCACCACCCCGGCCACGGTCCCGGAGGCGGTGTTGCGCGCCCCCGGTCGGCCGTCCCGGTCGGCGGACCGGGGCTCGTCGGCCCCGGTCGGCTCGGGCGTCACCACGCCGGCCACCTCCCCCTCCGGTCGGGTCCGCGACCGGAGGGCCAGCGTCGCACCACACCGCCGCGCGAGACCGTGCCGGCGTTCGGCAC